>JANLUN010000381.1:0-5269 GCA_031363505.1 Planctomycetota bacterium
GGGACGCTGCCGGGCTCGACAAGGAAATTGTCCGGACCTTCGAAATCTGTCACGGCTGCCGCTTGTGTTTTAAGTACTGCGACAGTTTCCCGACACTCTTTTCGCTCCTCGATACGGCTTACGACGGCGACGTACGCCGGCTCACGACGACCGACAAAGACCGCGTGCTCTCGGCCTGCTTTCAGTGTAAGCTTTGCGAGGTGCAGTGTCCGTACACGCCGCGCGACGGCCACGCGTTCCAGCTCGACTTCCCGAAGCTCGTGCACCGTTTCAAGGCGGTGCGCGCGAAGAAGCGCGGTTTTTCGCTGCGCGAGCGAGCGCTCGGTGATCCCGACGGCGCGGGGCGCATGGCGCGCGCGTCGCTCGGGCTCGCGGATCGATTGAACCGCACTGCGCTGCATCGCTGGTTCCTCGAGAAGACGCTCGGCATCCACCGCGACGCGGAGCTGCCGCCGTTCGCGTCGACGACGTTCGAACGTTGGTGCGAGTCCGAAGGCAAGCTCTCGGTTGAGCCCGGCGGCGAGGCCGTGCTCTTTCCGACGTGCTACGTGCAGAACAACGAGCCGCAGATCGGACGCGACACCCTAACGGTGCTCGCGAAGAACGGCGTCGACGTGCGCTGCACGAAAGGCCTCGCGTGCTGCGGGATGCCGGCCTGGGAGCACGGCGACCTCGCGGGATTGCGCTCGCGCGCGAAAGAGAATCTCGATCGGCTCGTGCCGTTCGTCGAGCGCGTTGCGAAGGTGCTCGCCATCAACCCGACGTGTTCGATGATGATGCGGCGCGAGTATCCGACACTCGTCGATACGCCCGACCGTCCGCGCGCGGAGCTCCTCGCGGCTGCGGTGATGGATCCCTCCGAGTTCCTGTGGTCGATTCGTCAGGAACCGCGCTTCTCGACCGACGTCAAGTCGCGGCCGCCGGGACGGCTCGCGTACCACGCTCCCTGTCACTTGCGCGCGCAGGCGGTCGGCTTCAAGGGCCGCGACCTGATGCGCAAGCTGTTCGGCATCGAGATCGAGTTCGTCATGGAGTGCTGCGGACACGACGGCACGTTCGCGATGACCGTCGAAGGCTTCGAGACTTCGCAGCGTGTCGGCAAGAAGGCGTTCGACGATATGAAGGATGCGCACGCGAGCGTGTGGTCGACCGACTGTCCGCTGGCCGCGCTGCAGTTCCGCCAGCACGCCGGCGTTCAGCCGATGCACCCGATGACGATCCTCGCGCGCGCGTACCGCGGCGATCCGTTTCCGTCGCCTTCGCCGCCGCCGCCGGAGGTTCCTCGATGAAGCGGGTGGAGCGTGAGGACATCCTCGACTACGTCACGTACGGCGAGCGTCGCGACGCGTTGCGGCGCGACGCGATGGAAGCAAAGAACGCGCGGCGCGTGCACGTCGGCGAGCACTTGACGTTCCTGTTCGAGAACGCGGAGACGATCCGCTACCAAGTCCAAGAGATGATCCGCGCGGAGCGCATCGTTCGGGATGCGGACATCCGCCATGAGCTCGACACGTACAACGAGCTCCTGGGCGCGGCCGGGGAACTCGGCGCGACGCTGCTCATCGAGATCGAGGACGCGGCGAAGCGCGACGAAAAGCTCACGCGTTGGATCGACCTCCCGCGGCACATCTACGTCGAGCTCGCCGATGGCCGGCGCATCATCGCATGGTACGACGAGCGGCAGCTCTCGCGCGATCGCTTGTCGGCCGTGCAATACGTGAAGTTCGCGGCCGGCGGGAACGTTCCCGTCGCCGTAGGCTGCGATCATCCCGAGCTGACTGCACGAGCAGTGCTCTTGCCCACGCAGCGCGCTGCCCTCGAGAAGGATCTCGCGTCATGAACCGTTCGTTCCGATCTCAAGCGCTCGCGGCTTGCGTCTTCTTCGTGTCGATCGCTGCGGCGTGCTCGAAGGAAAATCCGGCTGCGACGGCGACGCACCCAGCGCCGGCCGCACAGAGCGAGACCACGGCGCCGAAGCCGCCCGAGTCGCCGAGCGCGACGACGACCGCGAGCGATCCGACGAACGATCCGCTCCCGCCGCGCGGCAAGCCGAGCACGGCCGCGGACACAGCCGGGATGGACGATCCGCCGTTGACGGAGTTCGAGGGCTCGCCGGTCGAGGCCGTGATCGAGCGCTTCGCCGACGGCAGCCTCAAGCGCAAGGCGTACGTCAAGCGCGACGAGCGCGGTACGGCGATCGACCACGGTCCCGATTGGCGCTGGTTCGAGAACCACCAGATCTGGTTGAAGCGCGTGTGGAGAGACGGCCGTCAGTCGGGTCCGTACGAAGAATGGCACGAGGGCGGGTTCATCAAGGCGCGCGGCGCGTTTCTCGAGGATCAGCGCGACGGACTGTGGATCACGTGGGCCGACGACGGCGCGCCGCTCTCGGAAGTGACATGGAAGAAGGGCGAGCGCGACGGACGTTCGCGCGATTGGTTCGTGACCGGGCGGCCGAAGCTGTTCGACACGTGGAAGAACGGACGCCAAGACGGATACCACGCGAGCTGGCAGCACCGCGGTCAGCAGACGAGCGAAGGCCTGTACGTCGACGGCTTGCGCGAAGGCGAATGGCACGAGTGGTACGAAGACGGCAGCGTGAAATCGGCCGGGCGTTACGAGCAGGATCGCGAGCAAGGCAGCTGGATCCGCGTCGACGACACGCGCGTGCGGCACGAGGAGCAGTACAAGGACGGATTGCTCGAAGGGAAATGCGCCTCGTTCGGTCCGGACGGCGCGAAGCGAACGGAGGGCGCCTTCGTCCAAGGCAAGGCGCACGGCCTGCACACGACGTGGTATCCGAGCGGCGAGAAGGAATCCGACGTCGAGTTCCAGGACGGCGTGCAGCACGGGTCGGTGCGCTACTACTTCGAGTCGGGCGCGAAGCAGATGGAAGGCGTGATGAAGGACGGCAAGAAGGAAGGCCCGTGGTCCTACTGGAAGGCCGACGGCACGCTCGATCCCACGTGGAGCGGTCGCTACGAGAACGACAAGAAGGTCGTCGAGTAGCATCGCGGTCATGAGCACGCCCACGGGACTTCACGCGCGCCGACTTCCGCGCGAGAGCTACGCCGACGCGGAGCGCACGGACTCTCGATGAGCGCCAAGGACGAACGCCTCGCGCAGCTCCGCGAATCGATCCCCGAGGTGACGCCTCGCGAAGCGCTCGATCTCGTCGCACGCGGCGCGGAGCTCGTCGACGTGCGCGAGCCGGACGAGGTTGCCGCGGGCAGTCCGACGGGCGCGAAGCGCATCGTGCGCGGGTTCCTCGAGCTGCGGATTGAAGACGCGGTCCCGGACATATCGCGAACCGTGCTCGTGATGTGCGCAGGCGGCGTGCGCTCGCTCTTCGCCGCGGAAGGACTGCGCATGCTCGGCTACCGCGACGTGCGCTCGGTGGCCGGCGGGTTCCATCGCTGGAAGAGCGAGGGTCTGCCGATGGAGATGCCGCGTGCGCTCGCGAGCGCGCAGCTCGAACGCTACGGCCGCCACATCGCGATGCCGGAAGTAGGGGAGCGCGGCCAGTTGAAGCTCCTCGAGTCGAAGGTGCTGCTCATCGGTGCGGGCGGACTCGGTTCGCCGGCGGCGCTCTACCTCGCGGCGGCCGGTGTCGGAACGCTCGGACTCGTCGACATGGACGTCGTCGATCGCAGCAATCTGCAGCGCCAGATCCTGCACACCGATGCGCGCACGGGGAGCTCGAAGGTCGCGTCAGCGCGCGCCACGCTCGAGGCGCTGAATCCGTCCGTGAAGGTCCGCGGACACGAGACGCGCCTCGACTCGTCGAACGTCGAGGCGCTCTTCGTAGGCTACGAGATCGAGGTCGACGGATCGGACAACTTCCCGACGCGCTACCTCGTGAACGACGCGTGCGTGAAGCTCGGGCTCCCGAACGTGCACGGGTCGATCTATCGATTCGAAGGACAAGCGTCCGTGTTCTGGCCGCGCTACGCGAAGCGTCGCGGCCCGTGCTACCGCTGCTTGTATCCCGAGCCGCCGCCGGCCGACATGGCGCCGTCGTGCGCCGAGGCGGGTGTGCTCGGCGTCTTGCCGGGCGTCATCGGCACGCTCCAAGCGGTGGAGACGATCAAGCTTCTGCTCGACATCGGCGATCCGCTCGTGGGCCGGCTGCTGCACTACGACGCGTTGCCGCAGCGCTTCACCGAGCTCGCGCTCGCGCCGGACCCGAAGTGTCGCTATTGCGCACCGGGCGTCCGCTTTCCGGGTTACGTCGACTACGAGCAGTTCTGTTCGTCGCGCGCGCAGTGATGCGCGTGCGGTTATGGCGTCGGTCGCGAGGCAGCGTCGGTCGCGACTCGTCGAGCCGGATGGTAACTTGTCCCGGATGATCGTCCGGCTGTGCATCGCCCTGTGCGCAAGTCTGCACATGAGCGTCGCGCCCGCTGCGTCCGCGCAGGAAGCGGCCGGCGAAGTCGTCACGTTCTTCCATCCGAGCGGTGCGAAGGCGCGTGAAGGTCGAGTCGCGCGCGGCCGTCGCGACGGCTTCTGGACTGCCTGGCGCGAGAACGGTGAGAAGGCGTACGAAGGCTCGTTCAAGAACTACGAGCACGTCGGACACTGGATCTACTACCGGCCCGAGGGCGGAAAACAGATGGAAGGCGACTGGGTCGCCGGTAGGCGCCACGGAACGTGGATCACCTACGGGGCGAACGAGACCAAAGTCAGCGAGGGCGCTTACGAACACGGCGCGATGACGGGGCCCTGGACGTTCTTTCGACCGCAAGGCGCGAAGCGCGAGGAGGGCGAGTATCTCCTCGGCGAGAAGACCGGTGTGTGGACGAACTACGACCAGAGCGGGGTCAAGCTCGCGCAGGGTCCGTACAAGAACGGCGTGAAGGGCGGACTGTGGACCAAGTGGTACGACGGCGAGCACAAGGAGTTCGAAGGACGCTTCACCGGTGAGCTCGAGCGCGGACCGTGGAAGCGCTGGTATCCGAGCGGCCAGCTGCAAGCGGAAGGTCGCTACGTCGCGGGCAAGATGGACGGCGAGTGGACCGGCTACCACGAGAACGGGCAGCGCTCGTATCGTGGGTCGTTCGTCGAAGGCAAGGAGAGCGGCGCGTGGACGTACTGGTACCCGAGCGGGCAAAAGCACGCCGAGGGTTCGCAGAAGGACGGTGCGCGCGACGGCACGTGGATCTTCTGGAAGGAAGACGGGATCCCCGACAAGGATCTTTCGGGTGAGTACCGCGCTGGGGTGAAACAGTGAGCTACGCGCGCACACGGGCGGCGGTGTTGGTGTGCGCCG
>JANLUN010000415.1:0-2573 GCA_031363505.1 Planctomycetota bacterium
GCAGCGCGCGGATCGCGCCCTCGGATTCAGCGCGCGCCGGCCCGATGAACGAGCACGTGTTGAGCACGACGGTCTGCGCGTGGCTCGGATCGTCCGTCACGACCAAGCCCTCCTCGGCCATGCGGCCCAGGATCAGCTCCGAATCGATCAGGTTCCTGGCGCAACCCAGGTGGACCAGACTGACGAGTTTCGATGTCTTCAAACGGAATCCGGACGTGCGCGGGAGACGGCGATCCGCGGAGAACAGCGGGTGCCTGGCACCGGATTCTCGAAGCCGACGCCTATCAGGAGCTCGCGACCCTCTCGAGCCACTGATCGCGGGTCAGGAGTATATCTCGGCGTTGTCCGCCGAGATAAGGCCCGATCAGGCCCATCTCCTGCAGCTCGTCCAGCACCTTGCACGCGTCGTCGAAGTCCATCGCGTACTGGCGCTGCAGCATCGAAACCGCCACGCGTCCGTTGTCGACGAACAAGCAGCCGGCGTCGACGAGCAGCTTCTGGCGATCGGCGGGCAGCGCCGGAGCGCTCGGTGTACGCGGTGACGCCGCGACTTGGGGCGTGAGCACGACGTCTTTGAGGCGCACGTCGGCCGCGGGTGCGGGAGCGGACTTGGCGAGGGCGGGTTCGCGCGGTGACTCCGCCTGCTCGGCGACGGCCTCCTCGAGTTCTTCCTCGGCTTCCTCGGCTTCCGCTTCGTCGTCCTCGTCGAAGGCCTCGGCCGCGACTTCCTCGTCGGCGTCCTCTTCCTCCTCGTCGTCTTCTTCGTCTTCTTCGTCTTCCTCGTCGTCCTCCGCATCGTCGTCGTCGGATTCGTACTCGTCGGACTCGTCGTCGTCATCGTCATCCGCGTCCGAGTCTTCCTCCTCGTCCTCGTCCGACCCTTCGACGACCTCCGCGCGCGCGCCCACGACCTCGTCGACGAGCGCGAGCGGCGTGCCGTACGCATCGACCGGCTCATCGGCCTCCTCGAACAAGCTCGACTGCTCCCAGCTCGGACGCGGAACTTCGGGAAGTCGCTCGGCTTGGGGCGCCGGGATCTCCTCGATTCGATCGAGGGGCTCGTCCTCGAGCACCTCCGCGTCGAGCGCCTTCACTTCGAGCAGATCTTCTTCGAGCTCCGCTGCGAGAGTTTCGTCGGCGAGTTCGTCGTCGATCAGCTCATTCTCGACGCGTTCCTCGTCGATGCGCTCTTCGACCGTCAGTGCTTGCGCGAACGGCTCGGGAGCGTCGAGGTCGAGATCGCCTTCTTCGATCGGTTCGACACTCGGTGCGGTTGCGATGGCGCGAGCCAGATCCTCGCCAGCGCTGTCGGCGGGCTCGTCAGTCCGCGCGGCAGTCCAGCGGTACACGGAGCTTGTCTGAGTTCCACTTTGGCCACTTGGGGACGAGGTATGGGCATGCTGTGTCGGGTCGAGAGGTTTCGCGCCCGCGGGGATCTCGCCGCGGCGTCGAACGTCCTCGGGGTAGGGAGACGCCGGCGCGGTCCAGGTCGAAGCGCGCTCTGTCTTCCGGCTGTCCGCGAGCGTGCGGTTGGTTTCTGTCGGAATCAATGCCGCAGCTTCGGCCGCGGTGACGCCGTCGTCCTCAATCTCGCGATCGAGATGGGTGCGCGCGACCCGCGCGCCTTGCAACCAGACGGCCCAGACCGCGAACGCGATCACGCCGATTCCGACGAGCGCGCCGACGGCCACGTGCGCCACTCCGCTGATTCCCCCGCCGATCGCACGGCCGAGCGCGCCTCCCGCGTTTGCCGAAACCGAGCCCGCCAAGATCGAGATGCCGACCGCGATGCCCGCCAGTCCGCCCGCGTGCCGGAGCGCGTTCCCGCTCGCTGCGTCCAAGAACATGCGCGCACCGAGGATCGCGATGCCGCCGCAGAACACGAAGCCCGCGATGCCGCCGAGGCTGTCGATCCACAGCGCGGCGAGCGCGGCCGTGCCGCCGGCCTCGGCTACAGGAACTTCGCTCGTGAACGCCTTGACGAGGAGCACGGCGAAGAAGACGCCGACTCCGAACAACAGGATGCCCACACCGTTTCGGCGCATGTCGAAGCTGCGATCACTCATCGTGTCCCCCCTGGCCAGTCGGGATGCCGTGCATCTCCTCCCACTGGTCGATCGTCATCAATATCTCTCTCGACTTGCTGCCCTTGTGGGGCCCGACGATGCCGCGCTCCGTCATGATGTCGATCAAGCGCGACGCCCGCGTGTAACCGATGCCGAGCGCCCTCTGCAAGAGGCTGGCGGAACCGCGCTTCGACTTCAGGATGATCACGACGGCTTGGTCGAAGAGCTCGTCGTCCGCGCCTTCGGCCGTCATGCCGCCGTCGGGTTGACGGTCACCCGTCGCAACTTGGAGCAATTCCTGGCTGAAGTTCGGCGCCGAGTTCGTGCACACGAAGTTGACGATGGACGTGAGCTCCGAGTCCTCGACGAGCGCGCCTTGCACGCGCTTGATCTGCGAGCTCTGCGGCGGCGTGTAGAGCATGTCGCCGCCGCCGAGGAGCTTCTCCGCGCCGGAGTGATCGAGGATCACGCGGCTGTCGACCTTGCTGGCCACCTGGAAGGCGATGC
>JANLUN010000487.1:0-11746 GCA_031363505.1 Planctomycetota bacterium
CGCCGGAAAGATTCCGGGCGGGTTCTTCAAGCGCGAAGGCCGTCCCACGACCAAAGAGATCTTGACGATGCGCCTGATCGACCGGGCCATCCGGCCGATGTTCCCCGAAGGCTTCCGTCAGGAAGTCCAAGTGATGAGCCACGCGCTCTGCTACGACGGCGAGAACAACGCCGACATCGTTGCGATGATCGCGAGCTTCGCCGCGGTGCGGATCTCCGGCATCCCGTTCGAAGCATCGCTCGGTGCCGCACGCATCGGGCACCTCGACGGCGCGCTCGTCGCGTTCCCCGTCGACGATCGCCGTCGCGATGAATCGCGGCTCGACCTCGTCGTCGCCGGTCACAAGAACGGGATCGCGATGGTCGAAGCGGGAGCCCGCGAGCTCACCGAAGAAGAGATGATCGATGCGCTCGAGATGGGGCAGGACGTGATCAGCCAGGTCACGCGCCTCATCGACGAGCTCGTCGCCAAGGCCGGCAAGCCGGCGATGACTTGGAATCCGCCCGCGAAGGACGAGACCCTCGCGCGCGACGTCGCGGCCTACGAGCGCGAACTCTCCGCCGTGGTCTTCACGTCCGGCAAGCACGAGCGACAAGAGGCGATCGACGCGATCCGCAAGGGCTGCGTCGAGAAGCTGACGGCCGGCATCACCGACGATCGCGCGAAGGAAAAGCGCACGAAGGCCGTGAAGAACGAGTTCTCCGAGATGGCCTCACGTCTCGAGCGCGAGATGATCCTGCAAGGCAAGCGCCTCGACGGCCGCCGCGCCGATCAGATCCGCGAGATCACGATCGTCCCGAACTTCATCCCGCGTCAGCACGGATCCGTGCTGTTCACGCGCGGCGAAACGCAGGCCTTGGTCAGTGTGACGCTCGGCACGCCGGACGACGAGCAGATCATCGACGGCATCGACGACGAGTACAAAAAGCACTTCTACCTGCACTACAACTTCCCGCCCTACAGCGTCGGTGAAACGCGGCGCATCATGGGGCCGGGACGTCGCGAGATCGGGCACGGAATGCTCGCCGAGCGCGCGCTCGCCGCGGTGTTGCCTGCGAAGGAGCGCTTCCCGTACACAGTCCGCATCGTGTCCGACATCATGGAATCCAACGGCAGCTCGTCGATGGCGAGCGTGTGCGGCGGATGCCTCTCGATGATGCTCGCCGGTGTGCCGCTGACTCAGCCGGTGGCCGGGATCGCGATGGGGCTCGTCACGGACGGCGACCGCATGGTCGTGCTGTCGGACATCCTCGGCTCGGAAGACCACCACGGTGACATGGACTTCAAGGTCGCTGGCTCGGGCGTCGGGATCACGGCCTTGCAGATGGACATCAAGGTCAAGAGCGTCAAGCGCGAGCTGCTCCAGCGCGCGCTCGACCAAGCGCTTGCAGGTCGCAAGTTCATCCTGCGCAAGATGCTCGAAGCGGTTCCGCGTCCGATGGCGGACATCTCCGAATACGCGCCACGGATGGAGTCGCTCCAGATCCCCGGCGACAAGATCGGTTTCTTGATCGGCCCGGGCGGCAAGAACATCAAAGGCCTTCAGGAGCAGTACAAGGTCAAGATCTCGGTCATCGACGACACGGGCAGCGTGCGCGTCTTCGGCACCGACTCGAAGCTCGTGCGCGAGTGCGCGCAAGCGATCCAGGCGATGTGCGAAACGCCGAAGATCGGCTCGCGCTACACCGGCACCGTGAAGAGCGTGCGCGACTTCGGGGCGTTCGTGGAGATCCTCCCCGGCGTCGAAGGGCTCGTGCACATCTCCGAGCTAGCCGAGGGCTATGTCGAGCGCGTCACCGACGTGGTGCAAGTGGGCGAGGTGCTGGAGGTCATGATTATCAACGTCGATGACCGCGGGAAGATCAAGCTGTCGCACAAGCAGACGCTTCAGGCGAACGCGACCTGATTCTTGGCGGTGCTGCGAGGCAGCCCACGCTGACTGACACGGGCCCGCGCATTCGCGCGGGCCCGTGCAGTTTATCGGCCCATCTGCCGAAGATAGGCCGTCGCATCCGAGGGGGTGCGGCGCGGTCGGGACGCGGGTAAAACCCAAGAAACGCTCGCCCGCTTCAGTTGACCTTCTGATATATCGGAGACGGACCCTCGGGGTCCGACGGGGGGAGGAGGTCCGAGCGCCCGCACACTGCCGGCGCCGGCAATTCAGCTCCTTGCGCGGATCCAGGGGTTTTGGGCACCGATCGACGAATCCCATCCCGTGTTGAACTCAGGGGCGAACATGAAGTACCGGATCCGCTGGCTGCACTTCTCGTGCGCGATCTTGTGCTCGATCGGAACCGTGCATGCGACTCGAATCACGCCGCCTGCGCCGATCGAGCGCGCGAGCGAAGCGACGAGTCCCTGGATCGTCGATCGAGCGGACAACATCTGCGGACTCGACGATCCGCGCATGCTCAGCAAGCCGGTGCGCGTCGATTACGACGCCCTGCTGCGCGCGACGCCCGAGATGAAAAAGATGCGCGACGAGAAGATCGACCCGAACTCGTCCGAAGGTATCCAGCTCCGGCAAGCCGCAGTCGATCGTGTACGCAAGGCGTGTGAAAAGGTGCGCCAGTCCGGTGGTCACTGCAGCGTGTGGAAACAAATTCGCCATCAAGACGGGCGAACCATCCCGGACGTCAGCGACTTGGTG
Organism: Planctomycetota bacterium; assembly: GCA_031363505.1. Lineage (GTDB taxonomy): Bacteria > Planctomycetota > UBA1135 > UBA1135 > JANLUN01. The sequence goes on from JANLUN010000487.1 coordinate 2,651, forward strand.
CGCGAGCAACTGTAGGGTAGAAGCTCCAGCGACCTGCCGCGCGTCGCGCGGCGGCGGCTTGGCCCCCCCATGCCGGACTGCGCGTTGAATCGAGCGCTCGAGCGTCAGCGACGATCTGCGACCGCAACTTTGCGGTTCGCGCTCCTGCTTGCGCTCGCCGCCGCGCTTCCCGCGTGCAAGTCAACACCTTCGGAGGGTGACGCGCCGGCCGCCCAGGCCGCTCAGTCGGCGCCGGCCGCCAAGCGCGAGGTGGGACTCGACCAAATCCGCGAGCTGATGGAGCAAGCGGACGTGAAGCCGGTCGAGCCCGTGCCCGCCTCCGATCCCGCTCCGACCGTCGATCCCGCGATGGACGACGATGCGTTCGAGCGCGCGGAATCCGCGCTACAGAGCTCGGAGCCGAAGCCCGAGGCGGCGATCGTTGCACCAGATGCGCCTCCCACCAGCGCACCGAGCGGTCAGGTCGCGGCACCTCCCACGCTCGCGGTTCCCGCGACAGACACGCTGTTTCAAGAGAACCCGTACTTGGTGTTCGGCAAGCGCATCCAGGTCTATCCGCAGTCCGGGCTCATCATGAAGCCCTACCCGCTGCGCGTTGGCACGGGCGTTCGAATCGAGAACCTGATCCGCACGTACGGAAACTTCGCGCTCTGGGAGTCGGGACCGCAGCGACCCGATCAAGTACGTGTGCAGCTTGTCGAGAAATGGGATCAGGAGACCTTCAACGACTTGCGTCAGGTCGTGCTCGACGCCGGTAAGCCGCTGGACGTGGCCGATTGGCTCATCATCGTTGCGGGCCCCGAGCTCCTCAAAGAGGTCGAGAGCTTTCTCAACATCTTCGCGGCGGGCGTTCCGCAGATCGAAATCGAATCGAAGATCGTCGAGGTCACGCTGACCGAGGGCATCGACTGGGGCGTGCGTCCGATCGATGCCGGCACGCCGATCTTTGGGTTCCCCGATCACACGCTCGTGAAGAGCTTGAACTACGCGATGCCCAACGGCCAAGGGCTCAGCCCGAACTCGTTCCTTCAGCTCGGCGCCGTGCAAGACGGCCTGCGTTTCAACGCGGTGCTCGAAGCGCTCGCCGGCTTCGAGAACGTCTCGATTATCTCGCGGCCGAAGATCGCGGTGCGCGAAGGCGGCAAGGCCGAGATCGTGAACACGCTCAAGATCCCGACGTACGCGATCTCCGGGATCACGGCCGACGGCAAGTTTGGCGCGACGCTCAACTACGAAGAGGTCGGGATCAAGCTCTATGTCGTGCCGCGCGTCGTCGGCACGCAGACGGTAGCGCTCAACATCGACGTCGAAGCCTCGGCGCAGAGCGGCACCTCCGTGACGTTCGCGGTCGCGGGCGGAACGACGCTCTCGAACCCGATCATCTCGAAGCGCGCGGCGAAGACCGTCGTCTACCTCGAACCCGGCCAGGCGGTGATCATGGGCGGCCTGATCACCGAGCGGCGCGTCGAGACCGAGAGCAAGGTGCCGCTCCTCGGCGACATCCCGATCCTGGGCTATCTCTTCAAGTCGAGCCGCTTGCGCAAGGAGCAGACGAACGTCCTCTTCTTCATTCGTCCGCGGATCCTTCAGGGATCCGATCTCAACCGCGAGTTCTAGCCCGCGCCGCAGATCTCTCGGGAAATGCCGGGAAGTCTCTAGGATCGGGCCCGTCGATCGCGGTCGAATTCTCGGCCGATCGTCATGAAAGTCCTTCGCTCCCGCACCCGTGCTGCCCGTGTTCGCCGGCGTGGAGCAGCGCTCCTGCTCTCGCTCCTGATCCTGCTCGTGCTGGTCGCGATCGTGATCCAGATCAACGTGGGCACGAGCACCGACGCGCGCATTGCGCGAAACGACGTCGGGCTCACGGCGATGGACCTCGCGATCGAGTCGGCGCTGCTGCAGGAGTACGACCAGCTCTCGTCGGACAGCGGGTCCACTGCCGGCGCGGGGGGCGCGGCGGGCGCAGCCGGAGCTGGCGGCGCCGCGGGTGCTGCGGCCGGCGGGGCTGCGGGAGCGCCAGCCGCTGCTGGCGCGGGCGGGGAAGGCGCACAGGCCAGCGATTCGCGCCGCGACGAATGGGCTCAGGTGCAGCGCACCGAGATCAACGAGATCAAGCTCCGCCTCTTCGTGCAGGACGAGGACAGCAAGATCAACGTGCTCACGTTGCTGAACCCGGACGAGAAGGAGGCTCAAGCTGCGCTCGATCGCGTAGTGCGCTGCCTCGACCTGTGTCGCGAGGGAACGCTCGCGGACATCTCGCAGCGCGCGGCGGAAGACATGGGACGCGGGATGCTCGAGTTCATGCGCCAACGCAGCATGGCGAAGCTTCCGCGGCCCAAACTCCTGACCGACAACGAGGCCAATCCCGACATCGGATTGCCGCTCTCGCTGCGCGACTTCGCCGTGCTGCCGGCGTTCGACGAGAGCTTGTTCCGCGACTACCGCGACGAAGACGGCCACATCGTTCACTCGATCGGCAGCTTCCTGACGGTGTGGACGTCGCTGTCGACGCGGAGCTCGGAGCAGGAGTCCGCCAGCTCGTCGACGGGCGGGGCTGCGGGCGCGACTCCCAACCCGCCGACTGGTGGCGGAACGTCGAACCCGCCGTCCCAAACTCCGCCGCCGAGCGGCACACCGCCGGCGGGCGGCGCGGCGGACGGTGCGCTGGCGGGTGGCGCGGGCGGCGCCGGTGGCGCAGCGGCACAGAATCAGCCGAGCCCGGGGTGGGCCGTCAACGTGAACACGGCGCCGGTCGCGGTCCTGAAGTCGCTGTTCGACGACCGCGACGTGCACCCTCGGTTCTGGGACAAGGTGGTCGAGTACCGGAACCTCGAGGAAGAAGAAGCGGACGAAGCCGACGCCGAAGAGGAGGAAACGCCGACCTTCGACGAGTTCGGCGAAGAAGTGATCGAGCGGCGGATCTTCGACTCGCTGGCGGAGCTCACCGAGGTCGACGGCTTCAACGATCTCGGAAACGAAACGCAGACCAAGGTGCGCGAGCGCCTGACGACGCAGAGCAACGTGTTCTCCATCTTCGTGGTCGCGCGCCGCACGACGTCGGCCGAGGGGGACCAAGTGTTCGCGGAGCCCGAGAGCCGGCGACTCGCGGAGGAGCAAGGCGACGCGCTCGTGCGGGTCATCCGCGCGGTCGTGTGGCGTCGATCCGTGGACGACGACGTCGAGATCGTGCCGATCGTGCGCTGGGAGTGGCTGGACTACGTGCCGTACGAAGTCCAGGACTATCCAGATGAAAGGCGCTGACGCGTAGGTGACGCGCGCTGACGTGCGGCGAGCGGCGCCGACGCGAATCAGACGCACGCAGCGCGGCGCGGGATCCGCGCGGCACGCCGAGCGCAGGTTTTCCCTTGTCGCCCCAGACGCATGGCGCAAGAATCCGGATTCGGTCGTCCCGGCGGACGGCCCGCGAATCCCGCACTTTCCTCATGCCGTCTCTCAGCGTGTTCGGTGCCCAATGGGGCGATGAGGGCAAAGGCAAGCTGATCGATCTCTTGGCGCAGGACGCCGACTTCGTCGTGCGCTACCAGGGCGGCGCGAATGCGGGGCACACGGTGGTCGTCGGCGGCCAGAAGTACGTGTTGCACCTGATTCCGTCCGGGATCCTGCACGAGTCTAAGGTGAACGTGATCGGCAACGGCGTCGCCGTCGATCCGTTCAAGCTGCTCGAGGAGATCGCGGGCCTGCGTCAACGCGGCGTCGCGGTCTCGGGGAAGAACCTGCGCCTCTCGAGCAACGCGCACATCATCTTCGAGCACCACCGCACGATCGATCAGCTCTCCGAGCGCTGGCGCGGCGAAGGTCGCATCGGGACGACGGGGCGCGGCATCGGACCGTGCTACGCCGACAAAGCGGCGCGCACGGGACTGCGCGTGTGCGATCTGCTCGATCCGGAACAATGCCGCACGCGACTGCGCGCCGCGCTGGCCGAGAAGAACGCCGTGATCGAGCGCGTTCACGGCGAGACGCCGCTCGATCTCGAAGGCCAACTCGATCGCTACATGGCGCTCGCCGAGGAGCTGCGACCGTTCGCGGGCGACACCGGCGCGCAAGTGCGCGCTGCGTACCGCGACGGGAAACGGATCCTGTTCGAGGGCGCACAGGGCGCGATGCTCGACATCGACGCCGGTACGTATCCGTTCGTGACGTCGTCGAACACCGGTGCCAACGGTATCGCCGCGGGCGCGAGCTTTCCGCCGCGTCACATCGACCGTGCGATCGGAATCGCGAAGGCGTACTGCACGCGCGTCGGCGAAGGGCCGTTCCCGACCGAGGACCCCAGCGAGATCGGCCAGAAGATTCGTGTCGCCGGCAACGAGTACGGTTCCACGACCGGCCGGCCGCGTCGCTGCGGCTGGTTCGACGCGGTCGCGGTACGCTACGCGCTCGAGCTGTCGGGTGCGGACGGCTGGATCATGACGAACCTCGACGTCCTCACCGGGTTCGACGAGATCCGCGCGGCGGGCCGGTACCGGATCGATGGGAAAGAATGCTCGCAGTGGCCCGCACACTTGCCGAGCTTCGATCGAGTGGAGCCGCTGTACGAACGTCACCGTGGATGGACCGAGGACATCACGCGCGTGCGTCGCTACGAAGAGCTTCCCGAGCGTGCGCGTGCGTACGTCGAGTGGGTCGAGAAGGAAGTGGGCGTTCCGATCGTGATGTTGTCCGTCGGCCCTGAACGGGAGCAGGTGATTCCGCGCGGCCTATAAAAGGGCGCGCGAAACGCGTATGGCTCAAGAACCGATCGCGCGACCGAAGCTCGGCGAGCCGTTCCCCGAGCACATCGCGATCATCATGGACGGCAACGGCCGCTGGGCTGAGAGCCTGGGCCTGCGGCGCATCTTCGGTCACCGCGAAGGCATCCAGTCCGTCCGCGAGATCACGACCGAGTGCGCGCGCATCGGAGTGCAGAGCCTGACGCTGTACGCGTTCTCGGTCGAGAACTGGAAGCGTCCGAGCCCCGAGGTGCGCTACCTCATGCAGCTCCTGCGGCGCTTCCTGATCCAGGAGCGTCCGACGCTGATGGACAACGGCGTGCGACTGCGCGCGATCGGACGCGTCGCGGATCTGCCGACGCCCGCACTCGAGGAGTTGCGCCGCACCGAGGAGCTGACGCGCGACAACCCTGGGATGCTCCTGCGTCTCGCGCTGTCGTACGGCAGCCGGACGGAGATCGCGGACGCGGTGCGCGCCCTCGTCGAAGATGCGCGCGCGGGAATCCACGACGCGAAGTCGATCGACGAGGAGACGCTGCGCGCGTACCTCTACGATCCGTCGACGCCCGATCCCGATCTCTTGATCCGCACCGCAGGCGAGATGCGCCTCTCGAACTTCCTCCTGTGGCAGATCTCGTACTCGGAGTTCTACGTCTCCGACGTGTGCTGGCCACAGTTCCGGAAGGCGCAGCTCCACGAAGCGCTGCAAGCCTACGGTCGGCGCAAGCGCAAGTTCGGCGGCCTGATCCAGGACGTGCCGCCGCCGACTCCGCGTCCGGCGCCTTCCGAGAAGCTCGCCTGACCTCACCCGACGCGCGCTCCGTGACGGCACCCTCAAAATCCGCGCGGATCCTCAAGCGGACGGCGGTGGGCGGCACGCTCGTGCTCGCGCTCGCCGCGATCTTGTGGCTGACGGAGCGATCGAGCGCGGGCCTCCCGGTGCTCATCACCGCCGCGATCGTGCTCCTCGTGGCGATCTTCGAGGTGAGCCGCATGGGCTCGCTGCGCGAGCTCAACTTGCTGCCCGCCCTGCTCGCATCGGCGGCGGGCGTTCTCCTGTTGTCGCGCGAGGCGATGGAGTGGTCGGCGCTGCGACCGCACTACGCAGGACTGGGAGACGCGTTCGAGCCGTATCCAAGCGCGAGTCTGCGCCTCGCATTCGCCTGGGCCGCAGTCATCGCAGCGGCGACGTGGGGCTTGCTCGTTTCGCTGCGCGCGTGGACGCAACTGGGAAGCGTTCTCCCGCGCGCGATGACGTACGCGGTGATCGCGGCGATCTTGGTCTTCGTCGCGCGCGATGCGACGGGGCGGCTGAGCGTCGGCTTCGTCGTGCTGGGCGGCCTGGCCGTCTGCACGCTGCCGCTCCTGCTGCGCCGTCCGCGCGGGATGAAGCAGTTGCTCGGCGTGATCCTCCTGTGCGTGTGGATCGTTCCGCCGTTGCCGGAGCTGTGGATGTTCTGGAACGAGTGGGGCACGAAGAGCCTGATCGCGCTGCTCGTGCTCTCGAAGATCGGCGACACGTTCGGCTACTACGTCGGCAACGCGATCGGGAAGTCGCACCCGTTCCCGCACATCAGCCCTGGCAAGACGACCGCAGGATGCGTCGGCACGTTCCTCGGTGCGACGGCGTCGGGCGGCGCGATGGCGTCGCTCGGGCTCCTGCACGACGACTACACCCCGACCGTCTTCATGGGCATGTTCGCGGGCGCGCTCATCAACCTCGCCGCGCAGGCGGGCGATCTGCTCGAGAGCTGGGTCAAGCGCCGCGCCGGCGTGAAGGACTCGTCGACGATCTTCGGACCGTCGGGAGGAATGCTCGATCAAGTCGACAGCCTGCTGCTGTCGATTCCTGTAGGCGCATGGATCTGGGCGCTCTCCGTTCGCGCAGGATGACGAGAACTCCGCGTTGACAGAGACTCGCGTGCGTCGGATGCTTGGCCAGGGCCCACAGGAATTGCTCCTCGCGTGACCGAGATCACCATTCCCCTTCGATCGCACGACGAAGCGATCCTCGTTCTCGGGCCCTACGACCGTTATGCAAAGCTCCTGCGCCAAGACCTCGACATCGAGATCTTCACGCGCCGCGGCAACTTGCGGCTCAAAGGCACGGACGAAGGAGTCGCGGAAGCGCGCCGGCGCATCGAGCATCTGCTCGGCAAGACGCGCAAGGGCCGTGAGCTCCCGGTCTCCGACGTCGAATCGATCTTGCTCGGCGGCGACGGCACACCGCCGGCGCCGGTCGTGCGTCCGCTGACCGGCGGCGCGCGAATCGGCGGCAGCCGCGCCGGACCTCCCACGCGCGTCGCGCGCAGCAGCGCGCACGGCTCCTACGCACCGAACTTCGACGAGGGGCCGTCGGAGCGTGGGGCGGGTGGAGCTCGTGCGCGCGCGCAACCCAGCGGGTACAGCGCGAAGGGCATGCGCATGAATCCGGTCGAGCCGCGCTCCGAGAATCAGCGCAAGTATCTCGACCTGATCGAGAAGCTGCCGCTCGTGCTCGGCATCGGCGCCGCCGGAACCGGCAAGACGTACCTGGCCGTCGCGGCCGCCGTCAAAGCGCTGCGCAGCGGACAGTGTCGTCGTCTCGTGATCACGCGGCCGGTCGTCGAAGCTGGTGAGCGCCTCGGATTCCTGCCCGGCGACGTCGCGGCCAAGCTCGACCCCTATATGCGCCCGATCTACGACGCGCTCTACGACCTCGTCGACTTCGACGACGTCGCGCGTTTGGAAGAGACGGGCGTGATCGAGATCGCACCGCTCGCGTACATGCGCGGCCGCACTCTGTCGCACGCGTTCGCGATCCTCGACGAAGGACAGAACACCACGATCCCGCAGATGAAGATGTTCCTCACGCGCCTCGGTGAAGGATCGCGCCAGGTCGTCACCGGCGATCCGTCGCAGAGCGATCTCGAGGGCAACCAACGCAGCGGCCTCCTCGACGCGGTCAATCGGCTGCGCGGCTTCCAAGACATCGGCGTGATCGAGTTCTCGCCGCGCGACATCGTTCGTCACCCGCTCGTCGAGCAGATCGTCAAGGCGTACGAGGCGCCCTCCCGCGCCCCGCGCGAAGGGGAGAAGCCGAGTTGAGCGCACGGCCGCCGACCCGGCGAAAACGCTCCGGGACGGCAGCGGCGAAGCCAGACGTCGCGCGCGACGCGGTGCGCGTCACGTGGGATGTGAAATCACGGCCGCTCGACGACGCCGCGGTTCGAAAGGCCGTGCGCGCCGCGCTGCGAGAGGGCGGACGACCGCGCCTCGCGATCGACGTCGTGCTCGTCGGCGACCGCCGCCTGCGCACGCTGCACCGCCGTTTTCTCGGCGATGACACGCCCACCGACGTGATCGCGTTCGACCTCGAGAGCAACGGCCCGGGTCCCGCCGCAGAGATCTACGCCAGCGTGACTTGCGCGCGTCGCGTCGCCCGCGCACGAGGCGTGAGCGGCGCGCGTGAACTCGCTCTCTACCTGGTGCACGGGGCGTTGCATCTGTGCGGGTACGACGACCATCGAGGCGCGGATCGCCGCCGCATGCGCAGCGCGGAGCGAGTGATCCTCACGGCGCTCGGCTACGCCGACGATCGCGCACCGCACGACGCGGAATGAGGCGCGCACGCGCGTTCGAACTCGCGTTGCAAACGCCGCGCGAGCTCGACGAACAGCGCTCACGCGCGGTCGCGGACGCGCGCGCAGTCACACGCGCGGCGACACTCACCGAAACAATCCTCTTGATTCGATGCGCGCGAAAGAAGTATGCATGCAGCATGCAATGCACGTTGCACGCGGACTTGGAGGAGACGCGCGATTGGGTAGAACCGCAGACGACGCACCAAAAACGGTGACGCGACGCAGCCGGCGCGACGCGGGAGAACGGAGCGCCGTTCTCTCCCGGCCGCGCGTCCTCGTGCGCGAGCGGGAAGGCGGCCGCGAGCTCGACAAGCTGTGGCGCCTGCACCGTCGCCGCGATACCGACGAGACGCGAAATCACCTCGTCGAGGCGTATCAGTCGCTCCTGAACGAAGTCGTGCGCCGGTTCATGGCGCGCCTGCCGCGCAGCGTCGAACGCGGCGATCTGGACACCGCCGCGAACTTCGGGCTGATCTCTGCGATCGAAGGGTTCGACCGCGAGCGCGGCGTGCCGTTCGAGTCGTACTGCGAGCTGCGCGTCAAAGGCGCGATGCTCGACGAGTTGCGGAACCAAGACTGGCTCCCGCGCCCCTGGCGCGCGCGGCTCGAGCTTCACAAGCGCGTGTGCGAGCGGCTCCGGTCCGAAAAGGGCTGCGAGCCCGCGGACGACGTCGTCGCGGTCGCGATGGAGATGCCGCTCGACGAATACCAGCAGGTGTTCGGCGCGGCGTTGCCCGGCG
>JANLUN010000462.1:0-7723 GCA_031363505.1 Planctomycetota bacterium
CCGACGCGAAGTTGTCGAATCAGGGCTTCCTCGACCGCGCGGATCCGGACGTCGTCGAAGAGGAGCGCGGGCGGCGAGCCGACATGGTGCTCGAGCTGGAGATGCTGGAGAGAAACGTCGCGGGATTGTGAACGGCATCACTCCGTGCGCGATCTCGAAGCGCCGCCATCGGGCCACGGCTTCCCCCCCTCGCTTCTTGCTGCTGGCAGTCTCGCTCGGGCTCGGTCCGACGCCGAGTCTCACACCGGGCTGCTAGATCGGACAGGCGGCGACTCCCACCAAGTAGCGGCGTTTCGATTCGCCCTTTGCCGGCTTGGAGTGGCTTTCCTCGACGATCGCCCCGATCGCAAGGCGTCGTCCGGAGAGGTCCAAGCCCTTTGGCGAAACGGCGAGAAGTGTCGTCCCCGCGGAACCGGCTCGACCGCTCAATCGCCAGAGGCGGTATCGCCGGGTGACGGGCACGACGACTGGAACCATGACTTTTCCCGCCGGGATCATGATGACGAGCGTGAGTCCCTCACCTTCGCGGTCCTCGGCTCGCACGGGCTCGCACTCCACGATGACCGCCGTTCCCTTCCGCTGTGCGAGAGCGTCTGCGGAAGAGCAACGCACGGGCTCGTGCTTCTTCCATCGTGCTGTGGCCTTCTTGTCCAGGGACGCGAGCGCTTCCTTCGCGTCCGCCACCGACAGGCAGCCGCGCAGCAGCTCGAAGTGAAGGACCGCGGTACGGCCGGCAGCCAGAGAAGCTCCTCCCTTGGCGAGCTCTCCCTTCGTGATGACGCCATCGCCTGCGTCTGACCAAAGGCTCCAGAAGCGGCCGCCGTTGTCGAAGGCTCTACTGAAGCCGTCGAGCGTGCGAAGTGGTTTGAGGACTTTCATGAAGGCAGCGTACTGCGAGGCAAGTCTTTGATTCGACCCTCGGTTCAGAGAATCGCTCTCCGTCTTGGAGAGACACGCACCTTCGGCATTGGCGTGTGTTCCTGCCCTACGAGCGTCCTGGTGGGAGCGATCGACGCGCGCGCCGATGCGCGGCGTTTGCTCCGATGGCTGCGCCTGCGATCGCGCGGTGCTCGCGTTCATCAGCATCGACAAGGCGACCAGTGCTATTGCGATGGTCCCTAAGGCGCGAGGCACCATGATGTCCGCCTTCGATCACGTGTAGGCGATCGACTCGAGTGCGCGCTACTTCTTCTTCATGCTCTTCATGAACTCGTCATGCCGCTTCCCGATTTCCTCGGGCGTCAAGTCTTCCATGTGCGTCGCGATCGTCCACCGATGGCCGAACGGATCGACGAACGTTCCCGAGCGATCGCCGTAGAACTGATCCTGCACGGCGCGCTCTTCCTTGCCGCCGAGTCCGATCGCGCGCTTGAACATCTCGTCGACGTTTGCGACGTACAGCATGATGCCGACGGCGGTGCCGCCGAATGCCTTCGGTCCCTTGTATCCGAGCTCGGGATGCTCGTCCGCGATCATGATCGGTGAGTTGCCGACTTTGAACTCGGCGTGACCGATCTTTCCGCCGGGAGCTTCCATGCGGAACAGCTCTTCCGCACCGAACGCCTTCTTGTAGAACTCGAGCGCCTTCGCTGCGCCGTCGACGACGAGATACGGAGTCGCGGTGTGGTAACCGTCCGGAACGGGCTTGACTGCCATGATCGATGCTCCTGGTCGAGAGTTGCGGATGAGAATAACGTCGCGCGCGTCTCTCACTCGCCGCGTCGCGCGAGAATCAGCTCCAGCCCGAAGTCGACTGGAATGGCCCGTCCTTGCGACGCGGCCGAGACACGAGTTCGCAGATCATCGAGGTATTCCTTCGGTCGCGCGAGCGTCGCCACGTACGCAGAGCCGTACGACGTTCCCTCGCAGAACCCGACGAGCTCGGCGGGTGTGAGCTCCACCACGTTCGCGATCCTCGACACGTCGACCGAGCTCCAGCGGGTCGAGCTCTGCACGCTGCGACGTGAGTACGCCTCGTCCTGGATCTTTGGACTGAGGAACGGGAGCCAGCGCTCGTTCATCTCCTCGCGCAAGATCTCGTCGACGCGATTTAGCGCGTGCGGCGGACCGTAGCGAGCTACGGCCAACACGCCGCCGGCGCAGAGCCAACTCGTTGCATGCTCGACCACGACCGGCGCGTCCATCCAATGAAGCGAATTGCCGCACGTCACGAGATCGATCGATCCGGCGGCGGTCTGCACGTCTTCCGCGCGCGCGCGCACGCGCAGCAAGCGGGCATGCGTGCGCGGAAACGCCGCGAGCATGCGCTCGTCCGGCTCGATCGCGGTCACGGACTCGAACAGTTCGCACAGCTCGAGCGCGACGAGTCCCGTTCCTGCGCCCAGATCGACCGCTCGCCTGCGCGGCGGCGGAACCGCGATTGCGAGCGCGTCGAAGAGTGCGCGTGGATACGGCGGACGGTGCGCGTGGTAGGTCGCTGCAACCTTCCCGAATGACGGCATGTTCGTCACGGAGCCAGCTCGTTCATCGAGGAGACGACGGGTTCGTCACGGGAGCCGCAGGCGCATCGCCCGCGCGCTCGCTCCAACGTGCTTCGTCCTCGGCGCGTCCGAGCGCCGCATACAAGTCCGCGAGTCGACGCGCCGCGCGCGCGGAGGCTTTGTCCTCGCCCTTCACGCTTTCCCAGGCCGACTGGCTCTCGAGCAGCACCGACTCGGCTTCCTCGCGCCTCTCTTGCGCGACGAGGCAATCGCCGAGCGCGGCTGCCGCGCGCGCGAACTTCGCACCGCGGATCGCCGAGATGTTTCGACGCCCTTCGAGCGCTTCGCGCAGCAACGGTTCCGCCTCGGCGGCGCTGCCGGTCTCCGTCAGCACTTCGCCGAGCTCGACGAGCGTGCTCAGCGTCGACGCATGGCCGGGCGGAAGCTTCGCACGCTCGACGTCGAGCACCTCACGGAGAATCTCGATCGCGTCCGCCGTCTTCCCGGCGCGCCGCAGCACGCGTGCGAGTTGGTAGCGAATCGTCGCGAGATCCGGATGATCGGGTGGATACCGCAGCGCGGCGGTCTCCACGGCCGCGCGCAGTCGCTCCTCGGCTTCTTCGAGCCGGTCCAGCTCGAGGGCGAACGAGCCGAGGTTCGCGTCGGCGATGGCGACGTTCTTGCTCTGTGGACCTTCGAGCTTCGCGTACAGATCGCGCACTTCGAGGTAGAGCGGTTCGGCCTGGTCGTACTGCTTCAGCGAGTGGTGAATCTGCGCCACGAGGCTCATGGCTTGGACGAGCTCAAGAGGATCGCCCGGATCCAAACTCCGGCGGATCTCGAGAGACTTGTGCGCAGCCGTTTCGGCGGCGGCGATCTCGCCGAGCTGGCGCTGACAGAGCGCGAGCTGGAAGTAAGCGTCGCTTCGTTCGGCGTCGGGAGTTCCCGCGAAGCTCTCCAAGCTCGCGATGGCTTTTTCGGCCTCGACCACCGCCTCGCTCGCCCGGCCCAGCACAGCGAGGGCCCGGCTCAGCTTCACGCGCGACATGGCTTCGCTCTTCTGGTCGGACTGACCCAGGCGCTCGTGCATCGAGAGGGATTCGCGCAGCCAGGCCTCGCCCTGCGCGTAGTTTCCAAGGTCGAGTGTCGTTTGACCCATGAGCGCGAGCGTGTTCGCGATGTCGGGATGGTCGTGCGTGAAGAGCTGGCGCTCCATCGCGAGCACCGCTTCCAACTCAACGAGCGCCTGGTCGGGCTTGCCTTCGACACGAGTAATCGTCGCGAGCATACCCATCACGCGCGCGATATCGGGATGGACGTCGCCTTCGTGCTCGCGGTAGATCGACAACGCGCGTTCGTAGTCGATCCGCGACTCGGCGTAGCGGTTCTGCTTCGAGAGCAGCGTCGCTCGATCGGCGAGCATCGTCGGGAGCGTGCTCCACGAGCCGCGTTGATCAGGAGGGAGCGCTTCGAGGCGTTCGAGCGCTTCGTCGTACGCGGACTGCGCCGCGGCGAGGTCGCCCATGCTCGTGGAAGTCTGTGCCATGCGACACAGCGCCGAAACGAGATCTCTCTCGTCGCCTTGCTCGCGAAAGACGCCGACGAGGTCGCGCTGAAGCGCGAGCGCTTCCGGGCCGCGTTCGAGCTCGCGCAGAATCACGGCGAGAAAGCCCTGCACGTCGAGAGTCGCCTGGGCCGCCGCACCGAGCTGCTCGCGCCGGACATCCCACGCGCGGCGAAAGTGGCGCTCCGCCTCCAGGAAGCGTCCGAGCCGGTACTCGATCTCGCCGAGCGTCGCGTGCAGGCGCGCCGAGAGCAGCGGTTGGTCCTGGAAGACTTCGTCGGCGTGCGCACGCGCGTTCTCGAGCACTTCTTCGAGCGTGATCGTGCGGCCCTTGGCTTTCATCGGATCGGAGGCTGTGAGCAGATCCTTCACCAAGAACTCGTTGATCGCTTCGGCTTCGGCGGCTGCTGCGTCGGCCCGTTTGCGCGCCTCCGCGGCTTCGTCGCGCGCTTTCGTCGCTTCGTCGCGTGACTTCGTCGCTTCGTCGCGCGCGGCGGTTGCTTCGTCGCGCGCGCGCAGGGCTTCCTCGGCGCGCTGCCGCGCTTCCTCGCCGCGATCGCGCGCGAGCTCTTCGTTGCGGCGCGCCTCGACGTAACCCATCGCCGTGCCGACGAGGCCGATGACGAGCGCCACGAACACGGCCGCGATCCCGCCGACGAGCACTTTGTTGCGCGCGGCGAACTTCTTCAGTTGGTAGGTCGCAGTGGGCGGCCGCGCGACGATCGGCTCGTCGTGCAGGTACCGCCGGAGATCGGCCGCCATCTCGCCCGCGCTCGGATAGCGGCGCGCGGGATCCTTCTCGAGCGCCTTGGCGAGGATCGTCTCGACGTCGCCGCGCAGCGTGCGATCGATGGAGGAGAGCGGCCGCGCTTCCTCGTCTTGGATGACGCGCGCGGCTTCGAGCATGCCGACGCCGCGCAGCTCGTACGGCATCTTGCTGCAAGCGAGCTCGTAGCCGATGACGCCCAGCGCATAAACGTCGCTGCGCGCGTCGACGTCTTCTGATCGCCCCGTGACTTGCTCGGGGCTCATGTACTGCACGGTGCCGAGCAATTGGCCGACCGCGGTCTGCAGCGTGTGCTGCGGCAGATCGGACTCCACGATGCGCGCCACGCCGAAGTCGAGGACCTTGGGCTGACCGACGTGCGCGAGGTCGTCGAGGCGCGCGGTCGAGCTCGTGCGCGTTGCGTACACCGTCGCCGTGGTGGGGGAGGACTCGGCGACGACGAGGATGTTCCCGGGCTTCAGGTCGCGGTGCACGACGCCTTTTTGGTGCGCGTGCTCGAGCGCGTCGCAGATGCGTGCGAGCAGCTCCATGCGTTGCCGCGTGTCGAGCTCGTGCTCGTTCACGTGCTCCGTCAGCGGACGCCCGTGCACGAGCTCCATCGCGAAGTACGGCTGCGGACCGTTGCCGGTGTCGGCCGTGCCGGCGTGGTAGATCTGCGCGATGCCGGGATGTTGGAGCAGTCCGAGCACGTGGGCCTCGCGCTCGAAGCGCTTGACGATCTCCGGGATCGCCATCCGCGCCGTGCGCACGACCTTCAGCGCGACTTTGCGCCGCGGATTGTCCTGCTCGGCTTCGTAGACGACGCCCATGCCGCCCTCGCCGAGCGTGCGCAGGATGCGGAACTCGCCGATGCGTTCTACGCCGCGCGGTGCTTCGGCTGCGTCGGACGGAACCGCCATCCCGTCATGCTAACGCGGGCATCGCCTCGTGCTAACGCCGACGCTCGCCACGACGAGCGTCGAGCGCAGGGGCCGTCAGCTCGATCGGACTCCGGCGCCGAGCGACGCGTTTCCCGGTGGACGCGAACATCGAGACACCTCCGTTCGAGGCGAGGAATCGGCCGCTTCGCGCGAGAAAGCCCAGGTTTGCGTTCCACGTCGAGGCGCCGGTGTCACTGACGGGTGGCAAGAATTCTCACGAGGACGCCGCCATGAACCGCTTCGCAACCATCACCGCGATCACCGCTTTCGCTCTCCCCGCTCGCGCCCAATCGACGTTCACGCCGCTCGGAGACCTCCCCGGCGGAGTCTTTCACAGCGAGGCGTGGGGCGTTTCCGCTGACGGCACGACCGTTGTCGGTCACAGCCTCTCGACCGGCGCGGTCTCGTGCGTCAGCTCGGGCACGGAACGCTTCGAAGCGTTCGTGTGGAAGGCGTCGACGGGCATCGTCGGCAAGTGCGACATTCCCGGCGGTCCCGAAGGCAGCTTCGCGTACGACGCGTCCGCCGATGGCGCGCACTACGTCGGCTACAGCTACTCAGTTGCGGGCAACGAAGCGCACCGCGACATGCTCGGCTGGGGCGATCTCGCGGGCGGACCGGTCGACAGCGTCGCGACGCGCGTCTCCGACAGCGGCGGCATCGCGGTCGGTCGCGGATGGACGGCCACCGGTTTGGAGGCGGCGGCGTTCACGCTCAGTAGCGTGCGCGGACTCGGCGATCTGCCCGGCGGTTTCGCGTACAGCATCGGTCGCGGAATCTCCGGCGATGGCGTCTACGCCGTCGGTGTGTCCGAATCCACTTCGGGCACCGAAGCGTTTCGCATGAACCTCACGATCCTCAGCGCGTCGATGGAGCCGCTCGGCGATCTGCCCGGCGGTTCGTACTACAGCGACGCGTACGGTGCGAACTCCGACGGCAGCGTGGTCGTGGGAGAGAGCATCGGCGACGGCAGCTCACCCTCTGCGTTCCGCTGGACGGCTGCGAGCGGCATGGTCGACATCGCCGCGGGCAGTTGGTCGCGCGCGGAAGCGTGCTCGGCCGACGGAAACGTGATCGTCGGCGAATACTTCACGGGCGGCGGATCGTTCGCGATGATCTGGGACCCGCTGAACGGCGCGCGCGTGCTCCAGGACGTGCTGACGAATCAGCACGGGCTCGGCGCAGCGCTGTCTGGATGGCTCCTCACGTACGCGAAGGACGTGTCGGCCGACGGCCGTACGATCTGCGGCTACGGCACGAACCCCGCGGGCAACTTCGAAGGCTTCGTCGTGAAGCTCGCCGCGAGCGCCTTCAAGACGTTCTGCTTCGGCGACGGATACGGAACGCTGTGCCCGTGCGCAAACGACAGTCCGCCGGCGAGCGTCGCAGGCTGCCTGCACTCGTTCGGCGGCGCGGGCAAGCTCGCTGCGAGCGGCAGCGCGTCGGTCGCGGCCGACAGCCTCGTGCTGACGGGAACCGGCATGACCGCCGCGCTCGCGATCTACTTGCAAGGCACGCTCGGCACGTTTCCTGGGGACGTGTACGGCGACGGCAAGCTGTGCACGTCGGGCGCGTTGATTCGCTTGGGCGCGAAGTTGAACTCCGGCACCGGCGCGTCGAGCTATCCGGCGCTCGGTGATCTCCCGGTGTCGGTCAAAGGACTCGTGCCCGCGATCGGCGGCAAGCGCTACTACCAGACGTACTACCGCAACTCCGCCGCGGCGTTCTGCCCGACCGAGACCTTCAACGTCTCGAACGCGCTGCTGATCACCTGGTGAACGCATGCTGCGTCGCACGCCGGAAGCGGTTCTTGCGTCGAACGCCGTCGCGCGTCGCGCGCTCCCGCGCGTCGCGATCGTCGCCTTGTTCGGCCTGATCCCGCTCGCGTTCACGCGGGAACCGCTCGCACTGCTCGCGTGGCTCGCGCTCGTGGCACCTGCCGCCGGCGTGCTCGCCGGGAGTGCCTCGGTGCCGCTGTGGCCGTGGGCGCCGTGCGTGCCGGCGGCGTGGA
>JANLUN010000525.1:0-6301 GCA_031363505.1 Planctomycetota bacterium
CCCGCGCGCCACAGCGATTCGAACGTTCCCGCGTCCGACCAGAATCCGTCGAGCACGTCGTAGGTGAGTGTACCCCGCTTGATATAGGCGTTGTTGACGTCTGTGATTTCCAGTTCGCCGCGGCCCGACGGCTTGAGCGTCTTGATGATGTCGAACACGCGGTTGTCGTACATGTAGATGCCGATCACCGCCAAGTTCGAAGCCGGGTTCTGCGGCTTCTCGACGATCCGTACGACCTTGTCCCGCTCTAGAGTCGCGACGCCGAAGCGTTCGGGATCGGGCACTTCCTTGAGCATGATCTTGGCGCCTTTTCTCTGCTCGCGGAAATCGCTGACCGCCTTGCGGATGTTCTTCTCGATCAGGTTGTCGCCGAGGATCACGCAGATCGAATCCTTCGCGGCCCAGTGCTCCGCGAGACCCAGCGCGTCCGCGATCCCGCCCTCGCCCTCTTGGTACGTGTAGTTGAGGTGCTTCAGCCCGAAGTCCGAGCCGTTGCCGAGCAGCGAGAGGAAGTCGCCTGACTTGCGCCCTCCCGTGACGATCATGATGTCGTCGATGCCGGCGTTCACGAGCGCCTCGATCGGGTAGTAGATCATCGGCCGGTCGAACACCGGCAAGAGGTGCTTGTTCGTGATCTTCGTGAGCGGGAAGAGCCGGGTGCCGAGACCGCCGGCCAGGATGACGCCTTTCATTGGGGGCTCTTGCGTGGGATCGAGGGAGGGGCAGGACGGCCGCTTGCGCCGGCGAAAAGGGAGCGGCGGAGCTTAGCGATGCGCGCGCGACCGGGCAATCGGAGCCCGGCGATCGTCAGGCGCGCGCGCGTTCTTCTCGGAACCAGGCCACGAAGCGCTCGAGGCCGGCGCGCACGGGAACCTTGGGAGCGTAACCCAGGCGCTGACGCGCCTTGCTGACGTCGGCGTACGTCACCTCGACGTCGCCCGGTTGCATCGGTTGCCTGTCGAGGATCGGCTCGGTCCCGCACACCTCGCCGATCGACCGCACGAGCTCGGCTAGCGAAGTCGTCGCCGATTCGCCCAAGTTGTAGATCTCGTAGCCGTCGCAGCGGTCCAGCGCGCGCACGACGCCGTCGACGATGTCGTCGATGTACGTGTAGTCGCGCCGCGTGCTGCCGTCGCCGTAGAACGGCAGCGGCTTCTTCTCGAGCACGGCCTTCACGAACTTGTGGATTGCCATCTCCGGGCGCTGCCGCGGTCCGAACACCGTGAAGAAGCGTAGACACGACGTCGGGATGCCGTACAGGTGGTGGTGCGTAAAGCAGAGGAGCTCGCCCGCGCGCTTCGTTGCAGCGTACGGCGAGACCGGATGGTGGATGTCGTCGTCCTCGCAGAACGGCACACGCACGTTCGAGCCGTACACGCTCGACGACGACGCGAAGACGAAGCGCGTCCGCGGTCGCAGCTTGAGCTCCTCGAGCAGGATCACCGTCCCGCGCACGTTGACGTCTTGGTAGTGGAGCGGATCGAGGAGCGACGGACGCACGCCGGCCATCGCGGCGAGATGGATCACCGCGTCGAACTTCTCCTCGCGAAAGAGCGCGGCCATGAGATCGCGATCGCGGATGTCGCCGGTCACGATCTTCGCGCGGGCGAGCGCGCTCGCGTTGCGACGCTTCAGAGCGGGATCGTAGAAGTCGTTGAAGTTGTCGAGCACGACGACGTCGTCGCCGCGCGCGAGCAGCGCTTCGCACACGTGCGAGCCGATGAAGCCCGCGCCGCCGGTGACCAGAACCTTCGTCATCGCCCCGCGCTCGCGCTCACTCGACCGTCACGCTCTTGGCCAGGTTGCGCGGTTTGTCGATGTCGCAGCCCTTCAAGTCGGCCATGTGGTACGCGAAGAGCTGGAGCGGGATCACGTTCAACATCGGCGAGAGCCACTTCGACGCCTCGGGCACGAGCACCTTCTCGTCGGCGAGATCGAGGCTCTGATCGTCCGACCCGACGCACACGACGCGTCCGCCGCGCGCGCGCACTTGCTCGATGTTCGAGCGCACCTTCTCCGAAAGATCGCCCTTGCTGCTCACGACGACGGTGACCATCGCAGGCTCGATCAGCGCGATCGGTCCGTGCTTCATCTCCCCCGCCGGATAGCCCTCGGCGTGCACGTACGAGATCTCCTTGAGCTTGAGCGCGCCTTCGAGCGCGACGGGATAGTTGATCCCACGGCCGAGGAACAAGAAGCCCTTCGCGTGTTGATTGCGCGCGGCGATCGCACGCAGCTCGTGCGTCGCGCGCTCGCCGAGGAGCTGTTCCATGCGCGGCCGCAAGAGCCGCAGCTCGCGCAGGTGGTGACGCACCGCGTTCACATCGAGCGTGCCCTTCGCCCGCGCCAGTCGCAGCGCGAAGAGGTACGCCGCCGCGATCTGCGTCACGAAGGCCTTGGTGCTCGCGACGCCGATCTCGGGGCCCGCGCGCGTCAATAGCGACGCCTGACTCTCGCGCACGAGTGTGCTGCCCGCGACGTTGCAAATGGCGGCCGTTCGCGCACCGAGCTCCGCCGCTCGCCGTAACGCGGCGAGCGTGTCGGCCGTTTCACCCGACTGCGAGATCGCGAGCGCGAGCGTCTTCCCCGCGAGCACCGGATCGCGGTAGCGGAACTCCGACGCGTAGTCGACGTCGACGGGAACACGCGCGAGCCCTTCGATCAGGAAGCGCGCGATGTAGCCCGCATGAAGCGCCGTGCCGCACGCGACGATGGAGATGCGATCGATGTCCGCGAGGGCCTCGTTCGAGAATCCAGGCGTCTCGATGACGACGTCGCCTTCGTCCTCGCGCATGCGATCGAACGAGGTGCGCGCGAGCACGTCGGGCTGCTCGTGGATCTCCTTGAGCATGAAGTGCGGGTAGCTGCCGCGCCCAGCGGACTCGGGGTCCCAGTCGACCCGGCGCTTGGGCCGTTCGACGAGCGAGCCGTCGAGCCGCCGCACCGTGACCTTGCCGATCGAGAGCTCGGCGATGTCGCCGTCCTCGAGGAACACCACGTCGCGCGTGTGGGCGATCAGCGCGAGCACGTCCGACGCGAGGTACGCCGCGTCCTTCGTCACCGCGACCGCGAGCGGCGGTCCTTGGCGCGCGCACACGAGCTTCGGTCCGTCCTCGTCGGTGGCGAGCGCAGCGATCGCGTAGTAACCCTCGACCTGCAGCAAGCTCTTGCGCACTGCTTCCGCGAGCTTCGTGCCGCGCGCGAGCTCGATCCCGATCATGTGCGCGAGCGCTTCGGTATCGGTGTCCGACGCCAGGCGCACGCCGCGCGCGACCAGGCGCTCGCGCAGCTCGCGGTAGTTCTCGAAGACGCCGTTGTGCACGAGCGCGACGCGTCCCTCCGCATCCGTGTGCGGGTGCGCGTTCGAGTCCGACGGCGGACCGTGCGTCGCCCAGCGCGTATGTCCGATGCCCGCGCGCGCCCCCGCGAGTGATCCGTCCGCGAGCGCGCGTTCGAGATGCTCGATGCGACCCTGCTTGCGACGGATCGAGATGCCTTGGTCATCGATCACCGCCACGCCGGCGGAGTCGTAGCCGCGGTACTCGAGGAGCCGCAGGCCCTCCATCAATCCCTCGACCACCGAGCCGTCGCGCAGCAGAGCCCCCACGATGCCGCACATGTCAGGCTCCCTTCGCGACGCGGCCCTCGAAGTACGCGAGAGTCCGCCGCAGGCCTTCACGCAGCGGGATCTGCGGCTCCCAGGCGAGGAGCCTCTTCGCCTTCGAAATGTCGGGCTGGCGCACCTTCGGATCGTCCACGGGCAGTTCCTTGAACACGATCTTGGAACGACTGCCGGTGACTTCGAGGACCGCGTTCGCGAACTGGAGGATCGTCATCTCGTTCGGGTTGCCGATGTTCACGGGGAGTCGCTCGTCCGACTGGAGGAGGCGCCAGATCCCTTCGACCAGATCGTCGACGTAACAAAACGACCTCGTCTGGCTTCCGTCGCCGAAGACCGTCAGCGACTCGCCGGCAAGCGCCTGCGACATGAACGCCGGGAGCGCGCGGCCGTCGCGCAGCCGCATGCGCGGTCCGTACGTGTTGAAGATGCGGACGATGCGCGTCTCGACGCCGTGGAAACGGTGGTACGCCATCGTCATCGCTTCGGCGAAGCGTTTGGCCTCGTCGTACACGCCGCGCGGTCCCACGGGGTTGACGTTGCCCCAGTAGTCTTCCGACTGCGGGTGCACGAGCGGGTCGCCGTAGCACTCCGACGTAGACGCGAGCAGGAAACGCGCTCCCTTCGCGCGAGCGACGCCGAGGACCTTGTGCGTGCCGAGCGAGCCCACCTTCAACGTTTGGATGGGCAGCTCGAGGTAGTCGATCGGCGACGCGGGCGATGCGAAATGGAGGATCGCGTCGAGCTTCCCGCTGACGTGGATGTACTCGGTGACGTCACGCTGCTCGAAATGGAACAACCGGTCGTGGAAGAGGTGCTCCACGTTCGAGATGTCGCCCGTGATCAAGTTGTCCATGCAGATCACCTCGTAGCCGCGCGCGAGGAACACTTCGCACAAGTGGCTGCCGAGGAATCCGGCTCCGCCGGTGATCAGGATGCGGGGATTGCTGGTCATCGTGACGGCGGGGGCGGCTGGGGATTGATTTCGTTCTGTGGGTCGGGCGGAGGCGTCGTCGGCGCTTCGTCGGGCGTGGGCGGCGTAGTACCGGGGAGCGGCTCTTCGCTTCCGGAAGCGGGCAACTGTTCTTCGGTGGCGGGCGGCGACGTCGCGGGTGCGCTCGACTGCGCGCGGCGCTCGAGCCCGCGGAAGCGCGCTTCCTCACCCGGACGCAGCCGCACGCTGACGCCGAGGCCGTGGATCTCGTGGTCGCCGGTCGCGGCCAGCACGACCGCCCCTTCGGCCGGCACGCGCTCGATCGCGCCGCCGTACTCGATCGAGAACCCGCCCGCGCGCGCGAACGCGAGCCCGCTGTCGCGGGGCGACGGCCGCGCACCCCCCGAGAGCATCGGCAGGTCGACGACTTGACCCGGATCGAGCGTGAAGACGGCTTCGCGGAACGCGATGCGGCCGGCGGACTGCGATTGGTTCTTCACGCGCAGGATGTCCTCGCGCACGTGATCGAGGATGAACGGCCCGGTGCTCGCCGTCAGGTGTGCCCCGCCGTACAGCTCGATCTCTTCGTCGTGATTCAGATCGAGGAGCGCGCGCTCCACCTCGCGAAACGTGAACGCGGGTTCGCCGCGGCTCGTCGAACCGACGATCCCGGTGCCGCGACCGAACATCACGATCGACGTGCCGTCGGGCCAGATGATCTCGACGCGACCGCCGGGGGCGCTGTACACGGTGCTCCCCGCGCCGACACGGATGTCCTTGTCGTAGAACGAGAGCGGAAAGCTCGACGGAAGTCCGGCCGGTCGAACTTGCACCGGATCGGCGTGTCGCACGATGTACACCTCTTCCGGACCGGTCACGTCCCCGACGAAGTCGCCGCGCGGCAGCGGATCGACGCGAGCGTCCATCGGACCTGGCCAGCGCTGCGTCGAGCCCCACGGCCAGCGCGTGAATCCGGCGCAACTCGGGAAGAGCGCCGCCGCGAGTCCCCCGAGGATACCGGGGACACCGAGGACATGAGACGCGCGCGCGCGTCTCATCGCGACTCCTGGATCGGAATCGCGGGGTGGCTCCCGTAGTACCGCTCGACGAAGCCCGTGTCGTGATCGCCGGCGCGGAAATCCGAGTGCGAAAGAATGTTCCGCAGGATCGAGATCGTCGTCTTCGGACCCTCGATCACGAACTCGTCGAGTGCCCGCAGCATCGTGCGGATCGCCAAGTCGCGCCGTCCGCGGAGCACGAGAAGCTTGCCGATCATCGAGTCGTAGTTCGGCGGAATTCGATAACCGCTATAGCAGTGGCTGTCGACGCGCACGCCGGGCCCCCCCGGCGGTACGAAGAGTTCGATCTTGCCCGGCGACGGCTGGAAATCGCGCGCCGGGTCTTCCGCGTTGATGCGGCACTCGATCGCGTGACCGCGCGAGACGATGTCGTCCTGCGTGAAAGCCAAGCGCTCGCCGGACGCGATGAGGATCTGTTGCTGGATCAGATCGATGCCCGTGACCAGCTCCGTGACCGTGTGCTCGACCTGGATGCGCGCGTTGACTTCGATGAAATAGAAATGACCGTCGCGCGAGAGCAGGAACTCCACGGTGCCGGCATTGCTGTAGTTCGCCGCTTTCGCAACGCGGACCGCAGCTTGGCAGATCCGCTGCCGCAGCTCCGGCGTGAGGGACGGAGACGGCGATTCCTCGACGAGCTTTTGGTGACGGCGCTGGATCGAGCAGTCG
>JANLUN010000600.1:0-2830 GCA_031363505.1 Planctomycetota bacterium
TCAAGCCGCCGCTGCCGTTCGTGCCGGGCATGGAAGGCGCGGGCGTCGTCGACGCGATCGGTCCGAACGTCACGGAGGTCGCGGTCGGCGATCGCGTCGCTTATGCATCTCGCCCGCTCGGTGCGTATGCGGGAGCGCGCAACATGCCGGCGCATCGGCTGGTGAAGTTGCCGCGCGAGATCGACGACGAGACGGCCGCAGCCGCGATGCTCAAGGGAATGACTGCGCAGGTGCTGCTCCGTCGAGTGACGCGCGTCGAGAAGGGTCACACGATCCTCGTGCACGCCGCGGCAGGTGGGGTCGGCTCGATCGTGTGTCAATGGGCGCATCACCTCGGCGCGCGCGTGATCGGCACGGTGGGCACGGAAGAGAAAGCAGCGCAAGCGCGCGACGACGGCTGCGATCACCCGATCGTGTACACGAAGGAGAACTTCGTCGAGCGCGTGAAGGCGATCACCGATGGCGTGGGCGTGCAGGTCGTGTACGACTCGGTGGGCAAGGACACGTTCCAAGGATCGATCGAGTGCCTCGCGTCGCGCGGCATGATCGTGAGCTTCGGTCAATCGTCGGGCATGGTGCCGCCGTTCGACGTGCTCGCGCTGTCACCGAAGTCGGCGTTCCTGACGCGTGCGTCAATGCCGGAGTACACGCAGTCGCGAGCGGAGCTCGTGCAGACGGCGACGGAGCTGTTCGACGTGATGAAGAAGGGCGTGGTGCGCGTCCGCATCGGCAAGCGGTTCGCGCTGCGCGATGCAGTCGATGCGCATCGCGCGCTCGAAAGCCGCAAGACCGTCGGATCGACCGTGCTCATGCCTTGAATGCACCGCGCTCGTAGCCGCTCCCACCTGCTCATCTGCGTCGCATCGTGCGTCGTGCTCCTCGTGGCGAGCTGCGCGAGCACGAGTTGGCGAGGAGACGCCCCGCCGGATTTGCGGCAGATCGATTTCTTGCTCCTCCGCGACCGACAGTCCTACGACATCGAGCCGACTCGCTACTTCATCGACGGTGTGGCCCGCGTCGTCGAGGAGTCACGAAACTTCAGGATCAGCGAGGCATACTTCTGTAGGAATGCCGAGGGCGACCCGGGCCTTGGGTTCGACGTCCATCCCGACGATGTCGACGAACTCGAAGGATGGACGCGGCAAAACCTCGGCCGCCTGTGCTTGATGTCGATGGACGGCGAGTCGTTCTGGACTGGGCGGTTCGAGGTTCCGTTCAAGGACGGCTTCAGCATCTTCGGAGGTTCCGGAGGTTGGTCGAAGGGTCACGTTCGCAAGCTGATCAAGCGACTGAATGTCCCCGCCAGCGCCAAGTGAATGAATGCGTGTAGCGAGATGCTTTCAGCGGCCAGACTGTGTGCGCGTGAATCGCTCTTGACGGTCGGACTTGCGGCCGGATGCGCTCAGGAAGTCCCCGAGACTCAGGGGCAACCGGTGGGCACGATCGGCACCAGTGGCGTGGAGTTGGTGGTGGTGTCAGCTCCTGCCCCACGTGAATCGACACATCTTCCGACCTACCTCGAGTCGTTCGACTACGAAACCGCCGATCGCCGCCGGCTCGACGTCATCGATCTGAGCTTCGAGCACGGGATGAAGAGTCTCCGACTGACGCTCGACCCGCGATTGGTGATGGAGCTCAACGCGACATTACCGCCGAACGTCTCTTGCGAGCTCGGACTGCTCGTGGATCGCGAGCTCGTCGAAATCGTGCACGTGAGGGCTCCCTTGGACGATGCGGTCTACGTCAAGCTGCGGATGGGCGATTCGATCGACCGATTGGAGAAGCTCGCTGAGCGCATCGGCGCGTCGAGCGACCTCGAGATCGCATCCGAGTACGCGCCGAGAATCGACTGGAACTCTTCCATCGAGCTGGAGCGAACGGCGTGTGATGCGCGTTGCCCCCAATACACGATTCGTGTTCTTGGCGATGGCTCGGTGATCTACTTCGGGACATCTGGCGTTGCGCAGACCGGACAGAGAACGTGGAGCATCTCCATCGACGCCGTGAGGCGCTTGTTCCGGCGCTTCTCTGCGGCGGGATTCTTCGACCTCCCCGAGACTTCGATGGCGGAGAGCGATACATCACTGCCGAGCGTCGTCACCTTGTGCATGAACGGGCGAACGAAGCGATGCGAGCGCCGGATCAGCTCGCCGACATCGGCGGCGCCTCCTCCGTCCGAGGTAGCGGAGCTGCTCGACCTACTCGCCAATGCGGTCGACGGGGAAACAGCGACCAGGCACTGCGTCGGTCGGAGCGATCGGGGGCCGTCGCCTGTCATCGTGCGGTCACCCGAGTACACGTGCAGCGACCCAGCGACGTTCGCGATCAAGCTCCGGCGCGCGGGCGGCGGCCACGCGCCGGTCTACGAGATCACGATCCAACACGACGGTTTGGTGAGCTATCGCGGGCTCGCCGAAGTTGCCGTGATGGGACCAGCGACGAAGTGGATCTCGCGCGACATGGTCGAGCTGCTCGTGGATCGGATGCAGTCGATCCGATTCCTCGAGCTCGAGGATCGCTACGACTGTCTCGGGATCGACGAAGTCGCTACCACGATCACGCTCTCGGTCGACGGCAGGTTGAAGACTGTCTTCAACTGTTGGGGCGACGTGCCCCGCACCGAGCAGCCGCCTGACCTCGCCACCCGGCGCGCCGTCGCGTCCGTCGCGAACGCAATCGACGCGGCTGTCGATTCGCAGGCATGGGTTGCGCCAGGCGACGTGCGCTGGGACCGGTAGTTAGAGGCGTCGATTCGCACGCAACGGTAGAGTCGTGCGGCTCCGTGTGGACAGTGCCATGAAGATTTCATGCCGCGTTTCCCCGCGCCCGC
>JANLUN010000608.1:0-2033 GCA_031363505.1 Planctomycetota bacterium
CGCGATGTTCTCGAGCGTCTGACTCGCGACTTGCCCGAGGCTGTCGCCGGTGACGAGCGCGGACAGTCCGAACCTCTCCGCGACGCGCGTCGCGATGCGCTGCATCATCCGTCGGTAGAGGATCGTGCGGTATCCCTCCGGCGCGGCGTCGCGAATCGCGGTCTGGATGTCGGCGAACGGCACGACGTAGAGCCGGTTGTGCTGTTGGTAGCGCGCGAGCGCGCGCACGAGCGCGATCACTTTCAGCTTCGCCGAGTCGCCGATGTACGGATACGAGTGGTACGTGACGTACGACATCGAAAGGCCGCGCTTCATCGACATCCACGCGGCCACGGGCGAGTCGATGCCGCCCGACAGCAGGCACAACGCGCGGCCGAGCGTTCCGACCGGCAAGCCTCCGGGGCCCGGCAGGCGGTCGATGAAGACGTACGTGTCTTCGCGGCGAATGTCGACGCCGAGATCGAGTTCGGGCCGCACGAGCTGCACGCGTAGTCGCGGCTCGGTCGGAATGATTCGATCCGCGAGGAGGCGGTCGAAGTCGATCGACGTGAGCGCGAAACTCTTGTCGGCGCGTCGCGTCGAGACTCGGAACGTGACCTCACGCGTGCCGGGTCGCCGCGCCAATGCATCTGCGACGACCGCGCGCGCTTGCGTCACGATCGCTTCGGGACTCGAAGCAACCGACCACGCGGGCGACACGGACTTGATCCCGAACACGTCCTGCAGGCGACGCGCAGCCTCTGCGACGCGCGTGTCGGGCGTCACGAGGTAGCGGCCCTGCAGCCGATCGATCCGCGCGTTCGAGACCTGACGGAGCGCCGCGCGCATGTTGCGGCCGAGCGCGGACTCGAAGTCGCGGCGATTGCCGCCTTTCAGAGCAAGCTCGCCGTAGCGGACGAGGACGCACGTGGGCGGCGGGAGCTCGAGCTCGCGTGTGATCGATGCCGTGGGCTGTGTGGGCGTGTTCACTTCGGATTCGAGGGCCTGGTCTCGTCGCGGCGCGCGGGCCGGCTACTTGGCGGCCGGCGACAGAGTACGGCACACGCTCCAGAGCACGGCCAGCGCGTCCTCGACATCCTTCACGGTCGTCGTGCGCGAGAACGAGACACGCAGCAATCGGCGACCTTCATCGGCCGTGAGGCCGAGCGCGGCGAGCGACGGGCTGAGCGCGCTCGTCTTCGAATGACACGCGCTGCCGGCGCTGACGATCACGCCGCGTTCCTCGAGGTGGTGCATCGCGACCTCGGACGGCAAGCGTTCGAGGATCAGGGCGAGGATCGCCGGCGACATCGGTTGGGATCGTGCGCCCGGTTCGAACGGCCGGACATCGGGGATGCGCTCGAGTCCGCGCAGGAACGCGGTCCGCGCCGTGGCCGTCGCGCTCGCCGTCGCTGCGGTTCGCTCGTGTGCCAAGCGCGCTGCGACACCGAGGCCGACGATTCCAGCGACGTTCTCCGTTCCCGATCTGCGCCCGCCTTCTTGTCCGCCGCCGTGAAATAGCGGGACGAGCGGCTTGTCGCCGTCGACAACGAGCGCGCCCGATCCTTTCGGACCGTGCACTTTGTGGCCGCTGATCGCGACGCTGTCGACTCCGAGATCGCCGATCGCGATCTCGAGCTTGCCGAGCGCCTGCGCCGCGTCCACGTGAACATGTGCATTCGGCGCGCGCTGCCGCGCAAGCTTCGCCAGCTCGCGCACCGGGTAGACCGAGCCGCACTCGTTCTGCACGAACATCTGCGCGACGAGCACTGTGTCGCCCTTCATTTTCGCGGCCGCGGCCTCGAGATCGAGCGCGCCGTGCTCGTCGAGCGGCATCGTGTCGACCGTGAAACCCTCCGCGCGCAGCGCGAGCGCCGACTCGCGCACGCACGGGTGCTCGGTCGCGCCGATCAAGACGTGCTTGCCGTGCTTGCTGCGCGCGCGCGCCGCGCCGAGCACCGCCAAGTTGTTCGCTTCCGTTCCGCCCGACGTGAAGATCACGTCCGCGCGGCGAGCCCCGGTCGCGCGCGCGACGGAGAGTCGCGCGGCGTCGA
>JANLUN010000619.1:0-2799 GCA_031363505.1 Planctomycetota bacterium
GATCGCTGAACACGTTGCCCAGGGACGCGCAGCCCCCGAACTTCGGGTCGCGCACCGACCACACGACGCGCGCGACGCGCGCGTGCGACAGCGCGCCCGCGCACATGAAGCACGGCTCGACCGTCGTGTAGACGACCGCACCGGGCAGCCGCATGGCGCCGAGCGTCTGCGCGGCCTCGCGGATCGCGATCATCTCGGCGTGGGCGGTTGGGTCGCACAGCGCGCGCGTCTTGTTGTGCGCGGCGGCGACGATGCGGCCCTCGAGCACGACGATCGCGCCGATCGGGACCTCGTCCTCGCTCTCGGCGCGGCGCGCCTCGGCGAGCGCTGCTTCCATCCAATGACGATCGAGCTCCGCAACGTCACGTGCGAAGATCGGCTCGTCCAAACGGGATTCCAAGGCTCGGGTCACGGGGAGCATCGACGGCGCAGGGTACGCGGCCGCCGGAAGTGAACTGGTACACCCAAGTGGACTCGAACCACTAACCTTCTGATCCGTAGTCAGATGCTCTATCCAATTGAGCTATGGGTGCGCGGGGCGCAGGTTGTAGCCCTGGTCCCTGGGCCTGTCAAGGTGACGCGCGCTGCCGCGAAAACGAAGCGCGCGCGAGCGCGAGACGCGCGGTGACGAGCCTTGGAAACGGGACCCATGGGAGTACGCTAGGCACCATGTCGGAGAAGAGCGCGATCGCCCATCTCATCAGCCTGCAGGATCTGTCCGAGCAACAGGTCGCCGACCTCGTCGATCTCTCGATGCGCATGAAGCGCCGGCCGCCCAGCGTTCAGCTGTCGGGGAAGAGCGTCGGCCTCTTGTTCTTCCGCGGATCTCTGCGCACGCGCACGTCGTTCGAAGCGTCGATGCACCAGCTCGGCGGCCACACGATCAACTTGACCGCGTCGTCGGACTTCTGGGAGCTCGAACCGCAAGCCGGAAGCGTGATGGACGGCCGTGCTCCCGAGCACGTGAAGGACGCCGCGCTCGTGCTCTCGCGCTACGTGGACGCGATCGCGATCCGCCCTGCGCTCGCGGGCCAATCGTGGGCCGTCGATCGTCGCGACGCGGTGATCCGCGCCTGGGCGGCGAACGCGCGCGTTCCGGTGATCAACATGGAGAGTGCGCTGTGGCACCCGCTGCAGGCTCTCGCCGATCTGATGACGATGCGCGAATCGCTCGGCAATCTCGCCGGCAGGCGACTCGCGATCACATGGACGCACTCGCCCACGCCGACGAGTTCGGCCGTGACGAACTCGCTCCTGCTCGCCGCGCTGCGCGCCGGCATGAACGTCAAGATCGCGCATCCGCCCGGTTACGAGCTCGACGACCAAGTGCAGTCGGAAGCGCTGCGTCTCGCCGAGACGCGCACCGGCGCGTTCGCGAGCGGTCTTTCCGCGCGCGACGCCGTCGCGGGGGCGCACATCGTGTACGCGCGCTCGTGGCAGTCGCTCGAGGACTACGGCAATCCGACGCTGGCGGCGAGCCGCCGCTCGCGCACCACGGGCTGGACCGTCGACGAATCGTTGATGGCGAACTCCGATAACGGACGCTTGATGCACGCGATGCCCGTCCGGCGCAACTTGGAAGTCACCGACGAGGTGCTCGACGGTGAACGCAGCCTGATCTACGAGCAGGCCGAAAATCGTCTCCACTCGCAGAAAGCATTGCTCACGATGCTCTTGCGCGGCGCCTAGGAACGAGCAGGCCCTGACCGATGTCGGCGCCCGATTTCGTCCATCTGCACGTCCATTCCGAGTACAGCCTCCTCGACGGAGCGAATCGGATCGGCGACTTGATCGGCGCGTGCCAAGCCGACGGTCAGCGCGCGCTCGCGTTGACCGATCACGGCAACATGTTCGGCGCGATCGAGCTGTACCAAGCCTGCCAGAAGGCCGGCATCAAGCCGATCGTCGGTTGCGAGGTCTACATCGCGCGCACGTCGCGCTTCCAACCGCACAGCAAGGCGAAAGGGAACGGCTACCACCACCTCACGCTGCTGGCGCGCGACTTGACGGGGTATCGCAATCTGCTGCAGCTCGCCTCGAAGGCGTTCCTCGAGGGCTATCACTTCCGGCCGCGCATCGACCGCGCGCTGCTTTCCCAGCATGCCGCAGGGATCAGCTGTTTGTCGGGCTGCCTGGCGAGCGAGTTCTCGCAGCTGTGCCTCGCCGACAAGGAGCGCGAAGCGGAAGAGCTCGCCACCACGTGGCGCGATCTCTTCGGACCGCAGCACTTCTGGCTGGAGTTGCAGCGCAACGGCCTCGAGATCCAGTCCAAGGTCAACGAGTCGCTCGTGCGCATCCACCAGCGCACGGGGATTCCGCTCGTCGCCACGAACGACATCCACTACTTGCGCGCGGAGGACTGCCAGGCACAGGACGTGCTCCTGTGCATCAACACGGGTGCGAAACGCGCCGACAAGAAGCGCTTCCGATTCGAGACCGACACGCTGTACTTCAAGACGCGGTTGGAAATGTCGGACATGTTCCGAGATTTGCCGAGCGCGATCCGCGGATCGATGGACGTCGCCGAGCAAATCGACGTACCGATCGAGTTCGGCAAGGTCCACTTGCCAAAGTTCCAGCCGGACACTGGCGAGAGCGCCGACGAGCTCTTCGATCGCTTGCTCGAGCAAGGGATCGCGCGCCTGTACGCCGGGGATTCGCAGTCCGCGCGCGCGCGCGTCGCGATGGAACGCACGGTCATCCGCGAGCAGGGATTCGTCTCGTACTTCCTCATCGTGTGGGACCTGATCCGCTGGGCGCGCGACCACGGCATCCCGGTCGGCCCCGGCCGCGGTTCCG
>JANLUN010000681.1:0-7414 GCA_031363505.1 Planctomycetota bacterium
ACCGCGCGGTGACGCTCGCCGTCCTCGAGAGCGATGTCGATCCGATGGACGAGCAGGGCTGCGCGCGCCTCGCGCGCGAGCTGGAACTCGACTTCGATACGGAAGGGCGGATCTTGATCCACGGCCGGCCCGGTGAGCCGGGCATACGATCGCGCGAGGTCACGCGCTGGGTCTCCGCCGTGTCCGCGCACCGCGCGGTGCGCGCCGCGCTCGTGCCGCAGCAACGCGCGCAAGCGCGCAAGCAGGGCGGGATCGTCGCCGAAGGGCGCGACATCGGGACCGTCGTGTTCCCGGATGCCGACGCGAAGATCTTCCTGGTCGCGAGCCCGGAGGTCCGCGCGCTACGTCGAGCCGAGCAGGAGCGCACGCCCGAGCGGATGGCGGAGATCCTGGCCGACATCCAGCGCCGCGATCACCACGACTCGACCCGATTGGATTCGCCGCTGACGCGTGCGGCGGACGCGTTCGTGATCGACACCGACGCCCTGGACGAAGACGGCGTCATCGCCACGGCGCTGGCGTGGATCCGCGAACGCACCGGGAGTCGCCGCACGTGAGCGCGCGGACGGAAGACTCGAAGAGCAGGGTCGCCGAGAGCGATCCGATCCTGACGCACAAGACGCTCGTCTACCGCGCGTGTAGCCTGGGCTCGCTGACCCTGTGCAAGGCGTACTTTCGCTTGCGCGTCGAGGGGCTCGCGAACATTCCCAAAGAAGGCGGCGCGGTCCTCGCGTCCAATCACCAGTCCTTCATCGACATCCTGCTGTTCGGCGGCTGTGTTCCGCGTCATGTCGCGTTCGTCGCGCGCGACACGCTCGCCGACTGGCGCTGGCTCGCCTACGTGATGCGCGAGTGCGGAACCGTGCTCGTGCGGCGCGGATCGAGCGACCGGCGCGCGCTGCGCCAGATGGCCGACCACCTGGAACGCGGCGACATGGTCGCGATCTACCCTGAAGGGACGCGCACGCGCGACGGATCGCTGCAAGAGTTCAAGGGCGGCGCGCTGCTCGCGGCGCGCATGGCCGGCGTGCCCATCGTCCCGTGCGGAATCCGCGGCGCGTTCAACGCCTGGCCGCGCGGACGCACGATTCCGAGGCCGAAGAAGATCGGTGTTCGATTCGGGCCGCCGATCGATTCGAGCCTACCCGACGCGCAAGAGCGCATGGTCGCGTCGATCCAATCGATGATCGGAAACGGACGCTACGACTCGGTTCCCGAGATCCGCTGAGCCCGCGTCCGCGCGACGCCCTTCTTCAAAGGACTGCTAGTACACGATCGTCAGCGAGCGCGCCGCCGCCGGCGTGTCCGGAAAGCTCCAGCGTCCGAGTGGGATCAGGTTGTCGGCGTTGCCGAAGTCGGGTGCGCGCGGGTCGTACGTCGCCGGATCCGAGGTCGCGACGGCATCGATGATGAGCTGCACTCGATCTCCGCGCGCGAGTCCGGGCAGCGTGAACGAGAGCGACGCGAGTCCGTCGTCCTCCGTTGGGAGCGACATCACGAAGGGACCGGGGAACGCCGGCGGACTCTTGAGCACCGTGAATTGATTCGGCAACGGCGTCGTGAAGTTCTGCGCGCGCACGCCGTTGACGAGGATCGTTGCGATCACCACTTGATCGCGCGCGGACGGGCGACCCGGCACCGTGAGCTTCTTGTCGACGCGCGCGAGAGCCTTGGCTTGCAACACACCGGACGGGCTGATCTCTGGATTGACCCAGCGCAGCTCCTCGATCAGGCTCAGCTCGCTCACGATCACGGTGAACGGATCTTCGGGGAGGCCGCTCGCCGTGGGCTCGAAGAAGAAGTCGCCGGCTTGAAATGCCGGCAGCGCGACTTCCGTCGTGTTGCCGCTCTCGTCGACGACCCGAATAGACCCGGTGTACACGGACGGGACGTCCGGTCCGCTGCCCGGCACGAGGTCTGTGAGCAGCACGCGGCGTGAGCGCTGGAACGAACTCTCGCGCACCGTCTGCGTCGGCCCGGTCGCGTTCGCGTACTCGACCTCGCACGAAGTGGGCTCGTCGGTTTCGAATGCGATGGCTGCCACGCGCGCGGATATCCACAGGATGCGCCGATTCAGGAGCGTCGGTGCGAGCGCGTCCGTTGGGAGGTTCTGTGCGTCCTTCGGATCGGAATGGTTCGCGGTCTCGTAGCCGTCGCCGAAGCCGTCCCCGTCGCTGTCGCGCAGGTAGGGCTGCGTACCCGCGGCGACCTCGTCGCGATTGGCGAGGTCGTCGGCGTCGTAGTCGATCCCGAACGGCCGTCCCATGCCGACGGGAAGTCCGACGAACACGAAGTTCGCGCTGCCGTTCGTCGCTTGATCCAGGAAGAACGCGAGCGGCTGGCTCTGAAGCAGCGAATTCTCGGCGTCGAACAACTCGGTCGCGCGATTCCAAGCCCAGCGCATCGGCAGCGCTCCCTGTCCAAGATCGACGTGGCCGTAGACGGCGATGTCGATGTTGCGTTCACGCGCTTGCGGCAAGAAGTAGTTCGTCAAGCGGTCGCCCGCGCCCGGCTGCGTCGCGTTATTCAAGTGCACGCAGCGATGCACGGCGGGAGCGAGGCCTTGGTCGATTTGCGAAATGAACGCCAGGAGGTCAGCGGTGTCGGGAGCGGGCAAAAAGCGGAAGACGATGTCGATGAAGTCGAACAGCGAGTTCATGCGGCCGGCGTGCGTCAAAGCTCCGCCGAGCAGCGGATAAGGGACCGGACCGACATCGGCGAAGTCGACTTGGACGATCGGCTGCTCCTTGCGCCACATCTCGAGGAACTGCGGCACCTTGAAGTGCGTGCGCTTCGGGAGCGGGTCGGCCTTGCCCGTCGAGCTCATGTCGCCGCTCGTGCCCGTGGGCAGCATGTGGCACTCGACGCACGAGCGACCGACGTCCTGCTGGCCGTCGAAGAATGCACGCTGCCCGCGCAGCGCCGAGCCGCGATGCACCGCGGAGCTCGCGGGCGGCGCGAGGCCGCCTCGGTCGGCGACCACTCGTTTTGGGTGCTCGAGCGGATTGGCGGGACTCTGGATCGAGAACACGAACGCCTGGAATTGGTCGAGCTCTCCGCCGGGCGTCGTGTCGAGCGGCGTGCCGCCGAGCAACTTGTCGAACGCCGGGTTGAAATCGGCGAGCGACTTGCGCTCTCCGCGCCAGTGCATCGGGCCGTTGCGCTGGATGCTCGCGAGCGTCTGCGTGACCATCGGTCCCTTGTCGTCGCGCGCGGGGTCCGACAGATTCCAGTGCATCATGTCGGTGCGGCCTTCGATGTGGCAGCTGTTGCACGAGGCATTGTTGTGGAGCGAGAAACGCGCCGAGTAGTACAGCGCGCGGCCGGCGCGCACGTCCGCCGGCGTCGGATCGAAGCCGAGGCCCACCGAAGCGACCGGCGCGGTCGGCGCCGAGACGCGGTACGCGTCGATGCAATTGCGACCCCAGGAGTACACGAACAAGAACTCACCGGTCGCATCGAACGCGACGCCGCGTGGGATCGATCCGGACGGGAGATCGATCTCCGCGACTCGCTGGCCGCTCGGGCTGAGAAGCACGACGTTGTCCGTGAGCAGACCGCACACCGCCGCCTGGCCCGTGGTCGCGAACGCGAGTCCGTACGGTTGCCCAATCGAGAGATCGCCGTCGTATTGGACGCCGCTCGCGCCGGGGTTGACGTCGTCGAGGTTGATGATCGTATGAGCGGTGGCCGGCGGAGCCCCCGGCGCGGGGAGAGTGACGATCGTCAGCCTGTTGTCGACGACGAAGCCGCGGATCGAGGCTTCTGTCTGACGGTTCGGATCCTTGTTCTTCGCCTCGGTGCCCAGCTGCCACAGCTTGCCCGTCGCCGGGTTCACGCCGTGCGCGAACAAGACCGTCCCGGTGGCTTTGGCGACCGCGGTGACCGTCTGAGCGTCGGGATCGATCGCGAACAAGTCTTCATCGGGCAATCCCGAGATCACGTTCGGATGCGTCGCGAAGTCGACGAGGCCCGATGCGTCCGCTTGGAGCGGCGTGAGCTCGCGACTGATCGTGCCTGAGTTGTTGCCCGAGAATTGCGGCGCGACCAGGACGCGCCCGTGCGTGTCGAACGACAGGAACACCGGATGCTTTCCGCGGATCGCGTGCGTGTGCGTGATCGTGTTGCTCGCGAGATCGACCTCGACGACGCTGTCGGCCCCGGAGCATGCGATGAAGGCGGCGTCGCGCTCCGCGTCCACCAGGATGTCCGCCGGCTCGAAGGGCAGGTCGAGGAGTTGACGGGTCTCTCCGCTCGTCGGATCGAGGCGCGCCAGCACGTGCGATCCGCGGCACACGACGAGCAACTCTGCGGCTCCATCGAATTCGCGGACCGCGATCGACACCGGTCCCCACGGAACGGGGAAGGTCTCGACGTCGGAGAAGCTTGCGATGCGCACGACGGTGCTGGCGTGCGTGTTCACCGCGAAAATTCCGCCGTCCGTGACGACCATCGGTCGGATGGGGACGACGCCCAGGTTCACCCACGGTCCTTCGACGTTGTCGAGGACGCGGAACGCCGCGAACGAGTGCGATTCCGCCGGCAGCGGAAGGCGCGGCGGCGCGCTCTGCGAATGTGCGCGTTCCGCTGACAACGCCACGGCCGCTGCGACGATGAGACCGAAAAGCCCCCGATCCGGGCGCGCTGCACGCATAGACAATCTCCCTTAGAAAGCTCGCGGGAAACCCGGATGCGTGATTGAGGCTATCGACGTCTCGAAGAGTCCGCTAGATCGAGAACGAGAACGGCTCGCCCCTACGGGGTCTGCTTCAGCGAGTCCTTGAAGACCTTGCGAAACTTCTCGACCTTCGGGCGCACGATGGCCGCGCAGTAACCCTTCGTCGGATTATCGCGGAAGTAGTTCTGGTGGTAGTCCTCGGCCTTCCAGAACCGCGGCGCCGGCGAGATCTCGGTCACGATCGGCGCGTCCCACGCACCCGAAGCGTCGAGCTCCTTCTTGATGCGCTCGGCGTTCGCGCGCTGCTTCTCGTCGTGGAAGAAGATGACGGAGCGATACTGCGTGCCTTCGTCATTGCCCTGGCGGTTGAGCTGCGTCGGATCGTGCACTTGGAAGAACACTTCGAGCACTTTCTCGAAGCTCGTGCGCGTCGGATCGAATCGGATCTGGCACACCTCGGCGTGGCCTGTTCTGCCGCTGCACACCTGCTCGTACGTGGGCTTCTCGGACTTGCCTCCGGCGTAGCCGGATTCGACCGAGACGACGCCGTCGAGCTCCTGGTACACGGCTTCGACGCACCAAAAGCAGCCGGCGCCGAGCGTGGCGGTCTCGACGACGGTGGGAGGAGGAGGAGTCGGCGGCATGGTTTCGAGTGTTTTCGGCGGCGTGGCGCGCGGTGCGCAGCACGCGAGAAGCGCTGTGGCGAGTGCGAAAACGAGCCTTCTCATGGGGTTTCGGCGTCCGTAGTCCATCGCTCCGATCCTAACGCGGGCCTAGCGCGGGCGTTGCCATGTCCTAGCCCTGCCCGCTAAACTCTCGCGCTTCGATCGCGCGCGTCGCGATCCTTTTACAGGCCTTCGCAGGCGCGAGGGCTTTCCACCAAAACCTCTAGAGAAACTTCCAGCATGGCCCTCGCCAGCAAGCGCATCAAGCAATTCGAGATCGACCCCGACGAGCTCGAGCGCAAGATCCAAGCCGCCCTGGGCGGCATCAGCGACTCCCAGTTCAGCGAGCGACTCACCGACTCGGTCAAGGACAACCGCCCCGGCACGATCGTCAAGGCGCGGGTCGACTCGGTCGACGAGCGCACCGGGACCGTCGTCATGGACATCGGCGGCAAGTCCGAGGGCCAGATCCCGCTCTCCGAGTTCGGCGAGGTCATGCCGAAGGCCGGCGAGATCTTCGACGTCTTCTACGAGGGCCTCGACGACTCCGACACCGCGAGTCTCTCCAAGCGCCGGGCGGATCGAATGCGCGCCTGGGAGCGCGTCTCCACCAAGTACAAGGAAGGCGACGAGATCCAAGGCATCGTCGGCCGCAAGATCAAGGGCGGACTCCTCGTCGACGTCGAAGGCGTCAACGTTTTCCTCCCGGCTTCGCAGGTCAACCTGCGCCGCACGCACGACATCTCGGACTTCCTCAACGAGCCGATCCGCGCGCGCATCATCAAGATCGACCCGGAGCGGATGAACATCGTCATCAGCCGCCGCAAGTTGCTCGAGGAAGAGCGCCAACGTCAGAAGGAAACGCTGCTCTCCGACATCAAGGACGGCCAAGTGCGCAAGGGCACCGTCAAGAACATCGCCGACTTCGGCGTGTTCGTCGACCTGGGCGGCATCGACGGCCTGCTGCATATCACGGACATGTCGTGGGGCCGCATCAACCACCCCTCCGAGATGGTCAAACTCGATCAAGAGATCGAAGTCGTCGTCCTGCGAGTGGACCAAGATCGCGAGCGCATCGCGCTCGGCCTCAAGCAACGCTCGGCGTCGCCGTGGGACGGCATCGAGACGCGCTACCCCGTCGCGAGCAAGCACTCGGGCGAGGTCGTGAACATCATGTCGTACGGCGCGTTCGTGAAGCTCGAAGACGGCGTCGAAGGCCTCGTGCACATCTCCGAGATGTCGTGGACGCGACGCATCAACCACCCCAGCGAGATGCTGAAGGTCGGCGACAAGCTCGAAGTGGTGGTGCTCGAGTACAACCACCAGAAGCAAGAGATCTCGCTCGGCATGAAGCAAGCCGAGACGAACCCGTGGGACATGGTGGAAGAGCACTACCCGCTCGGCACCGTGATCGAAGGCACGGTTCGCAACCTCACGAGCTACGGCGCGTTCGTCGAGATCGAAGAAGGCATCGACGGTTTGCTCCACGTGTCGGACATGAGCTGGACCAAGAAGGTCACGCACCCGTCGGAGATGGTGAAGAAGGGAGACCGCCTGCAGTGCGTCGTGCTCGCCGTCGACAAGGAGAAGAAGCGCATCGCGCTCGGTCGCAAGCAGCTGACGCCCGACCCGTGGCTCGAGACGATTCCGCAGAACTACCACGTCGGCGACTTGCTGTCGGGCTACGTCACGAAGATCACCAACTTCGGTGCGTTCGTGAAGCTCGAGGAAGACCTCGAAGGTTTGCTGCACGTGTCGGAGCTTTCCGACGGCAAGGTCGGCAACGTCGAGGACATCCTGCAGCCCGGTCAGAAGATCGAGGTGCGCGTCATCCGCGTCGATACGGAAGAGCGCAAGATCGGACTCTCGTTCGTCCACGCGGACTTCGAGGAGAACGACAAGCTCGTGGCGGCGGCGAAGGCTGCGGCGGCCAAGGAGAAGCGCAACGCGAAGACCGAAGGCGACGCGTCGAGCACCGAAGACGGCGACGCGCCGGCTGCGGTCGACGCGCCGGCTGCGGGGGACGCCGAGAGCTGAGCCTGAGTCCCCAGCGATGAGACCCGTGCGTCCG
>JANLUN010000050.1:0-8798 GCA_031363505.1 Planctomycetota bacterium
GTGAGCACGACTTCGACGCGCTCGCCGCTCGCCACGCTGCCGCCGTCCTCGAGCGGCACGCGGTCGTACACGTAGCCTTTGAGAAGCGTCGGTCGTCCGACGCGCTTGTAGTACTGGCGCTTCACGAAGATCTGGCTGCCGCGCGCGGGAATCGGCTCTTCGAGGCTGAAGAACTCGGCGCGCGCCATGAGATACAGCGGACCGTCACCTGATATGCGGCGCAAGCGGATCTCGTTCACGCCGTCGCGTACGTCTTGCGGCGGGATCGTGATGTTGCGCGGACCGGAGAGCATGTCGTCCGGCGTCAGCTTCCGCGTTTCGACCGAGCGGCCGTTGACGAGCACTTCGTATTCGATCGTGCGCGCGACTTCGCCGCTCACGCGCAAGTAGTCATGGAGCGCCAGGATGACGATCGCGCTGTCGCGCGTGTTGCTCCACTGCGCGCCGCGGCGGTTCTGCACGAGCCAATTGACGACCGGCTCTACGAGTGCGTTCTTCGGATCGATCGCGAGCAGCGCACGCAGCGCGAACGCTGTGGCTTCGACGCCGCCTTCGGACCAGCGCCACCACACACCGTCTTCACCCCAGTGCGCGGTGCGCTGATTGGCGAGCGTCGCGTCGCCGGCTTTCGGATCGACACGCGAGTCCGCCGGCGCCTTGTCGATCAGGACGCCGTTCGCGAGATTCTCGACCAGCGTCTGCGCTTCGCGCTCGCGGCCCATTCGATGCGCCGCGAGCGCGAACAGCGCACGCGTGTAGGCGTTGAGGCCTTGCTTCTGTGCCCACAGTTTGTCGAACGCGGCGGTGACGAGCTTGTCGTGCGCGTTCGCCTCGGACTGCTCCGCCAGCGCGTACAGCATCCACGCCGCCATGTCGGGCGAGCGCTCTTCCTCGACGACCTCGACGGCCAAGTAACGCGCGCCGCGTTCGAGAACATTCGCGTCGACGTCGATGCCGGCCTGGCGCGCGAGCGACAGCCCCCACACGACGTACGCCGTCATGAAGTGATCGCTCTCGCCTTCCTTCCACCACGACCAGCCGCCATCGCCGTGCTGGAAGTCGTAGAGACGCGCAAGACCTTCGCGCGTCATCTTGTCGAGCTCTTCGAGCGAGCGCTTGCCCTTCGGATGCGTCGCCGCGGCGCTCTTTTCTTCGATCCCGCCGAACACGCGCGACATCGCTTGCTCGGCCGAAAGTCCGCGCGACGCGAGCGTGCGCGCGACGATCGCCGCCGGAACGAAGCGCGACAGCGTCTGCTCGGTGCAGCCGTACGGATAATCGATGAGGTACGGCAACGCGTCGAGCATCGTGACCGCGAGGCTCGGGCTGACCTGCACGTCCATCCGAGTCGTGTCTTTGCGACGATCGGCCGGGATCGTGAGCGACGCCGTGAGCTCTCCCTCGCGCAGCTTCCACGAACCCGCGACGAGCGCGTCGATGCCGTGCTCGTGGACGGTGTACGTCTTCACCATCCCATCGGAGACCGCGCCCGCGATCGCGCGCAGCTCGATCTTCGCGACGCCCGAGTTCACGACCTTCACGAACCAGTCGACGCGCTGCTCGCCGTGCGCCGGAACACGCGTGCTCGGCGCGGCCGGCTTCGCGACCAGGAGCCCTTCGACGACGAGTTCCGCACGCACGTCGAGCGGTTCATCGGTGCGATTGTTCAAGACACCCGACACGACGAGGTCGTCGCCGACGACGAAGAAGCGCGGCGCCTGCAAACGTGCGATCAGCGGCTTCTCCGTGCGCGTCGTGACCGACGCCTGACCGAAGCGCGCCGCCCTGTCCGCGACGCGCGCGCTCACCTTCCAACGCGTTAGCGACTCGGGGTACTTCACCTTCAACGACGCGCGGCCTTGCGCATCCGTGACGAGGTCTGGTTTCCAGAGCGCCGTCTCGCGGAAGTCGGAGCGCACCTCGACGGCGGGTTCTGAAGCGCCCCCGCCCGAGCCCTCCTCCTTCGCGACCATGCGTCCGAGTTTGGATTCACGCGCGTCGCCCACGCTCGCCAGCGCGTCCTGCATCGCGGGTGCGGCCGCCGACGGGCCGTCACTGCGCTCGCTGAGTTCGCGCCGCTTTCCTCTGCCGAGGAAAAAGTCGTCGGACTCCTGGTAGTCGTTCTTGTCCTTGCCCACGTTCATCCGCGCCTCGCGGTCGTCCTGCACGCGGCCTTGCGCGTCTCGCACGAGCTTGCGGAACGAGCGCTGGTTGAAGCTCGACTGCGTTTGAATCTGGAGCGGGCGCTTCTCGCCGAAGAAGAACTGCCGCGGATCGATCGCGTAATCCGCTTGGATCGCGCTCACCGATTCGTCGACGAGCGACAGCGCGACCTCGGCCGAGACGGGCTCGCCTTTGTGGTCGCGCGTCGTGACCGCGAGCGCTCCTTCCGCGCCGGGCAAGAGCTCCGTGCGATCGGTCGTGATCTCGACATCGAGGAACTGTGCGACCGGCGGCACGATCACTTCCTTCGAGTCCATCAATGCGTCGCCGTCGTGCGCAGTGAACGCGGACAGGTAGAGGTTCGGCACGTGCTCCTCGCCGATCGCGACCGTCACGAGCTTCGCGCTGCCCTCGACGTGCACGACCTGCCACGAGTGCAGCACTTCGCTCTCGACGCTGAAGAGCACCCAGCGATTGCTCGTCGGCGTGCAGAGGAGCACGGGCGCGGTTTCGCCGGCGCGGAACGTGTCTTTGTCGAGCACGATCGACAGGCCGCCGGCGTGGTAGCCGAGCTCTTTCGTGTCGCCGCTCGCGACGAACACGGACGTGTCGCCTTGAATGGGCGTGCCGCGGTCGTCGCGACTCTGCCAGGCGATCGAGTAGTAACCCTCGCTCATCGCCGTGAACGTGAAGCGCGTGTCGCCCTTCGCGTCGGTCGTCAGCGTCGTCTGCGTGACGTCCTCCGTCTCGTAGCCGCGGAACTTGAGCTTCCACGCGGCCGCCCCATCGACAGCCCCCGGCGGGAACGGTCCGCGCTCGCGCACGCGCTCGAGCTCCGCGTCTTTCACTTCGCGGCCCGTCGGATCGAGCCACACCTCGATCCAGCGATTGCGCACGACCTTGACTTGTCCTTCGACCGACACGGGGCCGTCGTTGGCGTCGCGCGCGTGGAGGTCGACATCGACCTTGTCGCCGGGACGGTGCACGCGGTGCGTCGGCTCGGCGAAGACGGTGTACATCTCGCGCGTGACGCGCACGGAGCCGCGTCCTGTGATCTCGCGGCGGGAACGATCGGTGACGCGCGCTTCGACCGTGTACTCGAAGTCTTGTCCCTGTCCCTTGGGCGTTTCGAACACGACGTTCACGCGGCCGCTCGCGTCGGTCTTGAGCGTCTGACGCGAGACGATCTGGCCCGGTCCGCCCCAATACGATTGACGCTCGTTCGATCCGTCGTAGAACCAGCCGTACTCGCGCAGCGGAATCCAGCGCCGCCAGAACGGCTTCTGGTACACGAGCACTTCGACGTTCGCCTCCGCGACCGCGCCGCCGAAGTAGTACTGCGCGTCGATCGTCGCTTCGACGGAATCACCGAGGCGGAAGAGCTTCGTCTTGCCGTCCTTCTCGGGCGGCAGCACCTTCACCTCGAACTCGGGAAGCTTGTACTCCTCGAGACGGAACAGCACTGCCTCTCCGACCGTGTTCGAACGGTTCGAGAAGCGCACGTGGTACTCGCCCAGCGGATGACTCGCCTGTGCGTCGAACGTGCCCCACGCAGCGCCGAACGCGTTGAGCGTGAACTCGCCCTTCGCGACGCTGTCGCCGCGCGGCGAGATGATCTCGTACGCGAGCTTCTCTCCGCCGGGCGTCGCGTAGCGGCCGTTAGACCGCGTTCGCGCGACGACCTTGAACTGCACGGTCGCGTCCGGCCGGTAGGTCGAGCGATCGGTGAACGCGTAGATCTTCCAGGGCAGATCATTGCCGTCGTGCGCATAGCTCTGACCGAGCGACCAGGCTTGCCTGTCGCCGCCCGTCGCCGCAGCGAAGACCTCGGACCCGCCCGAGTGAGGTTTCAGCGCGATCGTGGCGGTGCCGTCCGCCGCGGTGACGCCCGCGCTCGAGCGCCAGTTCCACATCCCGCGCTCGTACCAACGCTCCCACACGACGACCCGCGCTTCCGCGATCGGCGCGCTCGACAGCACGTCGCAGAACCAGAGCAGCGCTTGTGATCCCGACGCCTTGACGACGAGCGACGAGCGGCCGACGAGGATCAGCTCGCGCGCTTTGGCGTCGCCCGCGCGCGCCTCCATCACGTAGGCGCCGGGTGCAAGCTTCTTCTCGAGCACGAGGTCCGCACGTCCCGGCAAGTGATCGCCCTTGTCGCCCGTGCCATACGCGAACTTCATCGCCGGCTCGAGCCGTCCGAGGTCGATCGTCGCGAGCCAGTTCTGCGCCGAAACGTCGTTGCCGCGCGGCGTCCCCGGAAACGTCACCGCGCGCGTGAGGTCGACGGGATAGATCGCGAGCTCGATGCGCTCGACGTTGCGCCAGCCGAGCGAGTAGCCGATCTCGGAGTCGGGCAGGAAGGCGCTCGACACGCCGAGCTCGAGGTCCGTGCGCAAGATGCCGCGGATCGCTTCGGTCGCTCGGTCGTAGTACGCGCTCTCGCCCTTCTTGAACTCGTTGACGAGCCGGCGGTACACCGTCAGCGCGCGCACGCAATTCGGCGCTTGCGTCGGATTCCCGCCCTCGTCCACGCGCGGTTCACCGCGCTGCTCGAGCCATTGCGCGAGCGTGAACAGCGCGTCGTCGTACCAGGCCGTCTCGCGTCCGCCCGCGACCGCGGCCTCGAGGTATTCGAAGCCGCGCCGTAGCTCATCGAAACTCGCGCCGCGCATGCGCGCGCTCTGCGCGAAGAGGTATTGCGCCTGCGCCCTGTCCTTTGCGTCGATCGAGATCTTCACCGCATTGTCGACGACGTCGATCGGGATCTGTCCGAGCCACCACCCGCCGTCGAACGAATCGCGGTCGGGCCACGCCATCCGCCACACGATCGACAGATAGCGCTCGCGCGCGAGCTCGATGTCGCGCGCTCCCGACCACCAGTCCAGCGCCGCGCGGTAGTGGCCCTGCGCCGAACCCATGTCGCGCCGGTCGCGCCGCGTCCAATACGAGTCGCCGAGCGACTCCTCGACCTCGGCCCACACCTGATCACGGTCCTCGGGCCGTTCGATCGCTCGCTGAAGCTCGCTGAGGGCGCGCTCGGCGCGGTCCATCTCGCTCGAGTCGGGGTTCTGGCTCGCGGCGCTCGAACGCCAGGCTGCGTCGGCGATGCGGAAGCTCACGTAGCGCTTTTCCGCCGCATCCGGCGCGAGCTTCTCAGCCGCCTCGTACGATTCGCGCGCGAGCTCGAACGACTCGTTCGCGAACTGCGTGTCCGCGCGCACTTTCCATGCGGCGTAGTCGCGCGGCTCCTGCGACGTGACGGCGGTCCAACCGAAAATCAAGGAGAGCGCGAGCGAGAGAAGCGGCTTCATGGTTCGTTTCCAGAGGTCGAGAGGCGTGTCTCGCCAGAACGGCGGCCACGTCTCGCGTATTGGCCGGGCCGGGACAGCCTACGGCGCCGGCTGGGACAGCCTACGCCAGTGGGAAGATCCTTCCGATCCCGAGGAACTCGGGGAGAACGATCGTTATCGGACCGCGCGGCCGATTTGCTCACGCCCCGAGAGATACGGGCGCAGCGGCGCGGGAATCCAGACGCTCCCATCCGGCCGCTGGTGGTTCTCGAGGAGCGCGATCAGCATCCGCGCGCTGGCCGCCACCGTGTTGTTCAGCGTGTGGCAGAAGTGCACCGTGCCCGCCGCGTCGCGGTAGCGCATGTTGAGGCGGCGCGCTTGGAACTCGTGGAAACGCGAGGCGCTGTGCGTCTCGCCGTAGCCGTTCCGCGACGGCATCCA
Source organism: Planctomycetota bacterium (assembly GCA_031363505.1). Lineage (GTDB taxonomy): Bacteria > Planctomycetota > UBA1135 > UBA1135 > JANLUN01. Next base: position 5,898 of record JANLUN010000050.1, read on the forward strand.
CGTCTCGATGTCGAACTTCTGGATCTGCGGCTGACCGAGGTCGCCGCCGCACACGTTCACGACGCGGTATGCAGCTCGAGTGCGCGCAGCACTTCCTCGGCGTTCTTCAAGATCGCGTGGTGGTGCGCGAGGCTCTTCGCGTCGTCGGCCACGTCGATCACGACCTGCTCGACCTTCTGGAACTGGTGGACCCGATACAGGCCGCGCGTGTCCTTGCCATACGTTCCGGCTTCGCGGCGGTAGCACGACGACTGCGCGACGTAACGCTTCGGCAGCTCCGCCTCCGTCAGGATCTCATCCTGGTGGAGTGCGGTCACCGGCACTTCCGCGGTGCCGACGAGGCACAGGTCGTCGCGCTCGTCGCAGCGGTACGCTTGCTCTTCGCCGCCGGGGAAGTAGCCCGTTCCGACCATCGTCTCGGTGCGCACGAGAGTCGGCACCGACAGCGGCACGAAGTCTTTCGCGACCATGCTATCGAGCGCGAAGCGCAGCACCGCCGACTCGAGGAGCGACAGATCGCCCTTCAGGAAATAGTTGCGCGAGCCGGCGATGCGCGCGCCGCGCACGATGTCGAGCCAGTCCTGCGCTTCGGCGAGCGACGTGTGATCGAGCGGCTCGAAGTCGAACTTGCGCGGCTCACCCCAGCGGCTCGTCTCGACGTTGTCGCTGTCGTCGCGCCCTTCGGGTACTTCCGCGGCCGGGATGTTCGGCACGCGGAGCAAGAGGCCGTTCAGCTCCGTCGCGATCGCCGATTGCTTGTCCTCGAGCTCCTTGAGCTCGCCCTTCGCGCGCTTCGCTTCCTCCGCGAGGCGCGGACGGTCGGCGGGCGCCGCCTGCCCGATCGCCTTGCTGCTCGCGTTCTGAGCCGCGCGCATCGCGTCGATGGAGAGGCCGAGCTCGCGCACTTCCTTGTCGAGCGCGAGGATCCGATCGAGATCGCACGGGATGCGCTTCTTCGCTGCGCCGGCGCGCACGAGCTCGGGACGTTGCCGAATCAGCTTGATGTCGAGCACGCGCTCACTCCCTCCAAGGCGATTCGATCTTGCCGACGATGTCGTGTTTCTTCTCGGAGAGCTGCACCTCGAGGGGGCCTTCGACGCCCTTGAGCTCCGCTTCGAACTTGATGGGGAACCACGTCGCGAGGTAGCCGAGCTTCTCGACCGCCGCCGCGTCCGGAACGCGTTCCATGCGCTCGGGCTTGCTCGACTTCTTCGTGCCCTTCTTGCGCCACACGACCTCGGGTTTCGGCACGCAGTTCCACGCGCGCTCGTACCGTTCGCCGTGCGCACCGATGATCGCGACCGTCGTGCCCTCGATCGCGAGCTTCTCGGCCTCGAACGTCGCCTTGAAGTCGAACGAGTACGGACCGCCGAGCGACACTGCCACGGTCTCGCCCGGACCGACGGTCCACTGCGGCGCGTTCGTCGCGGGCGGCAGGATCGCAAGCTTCTGCATCTGGCGCTTCTTGCCCTTGCGCAGCTCGCCGTAGAAGAGCGTGTACGTGCCGGCGGGAACGGTGACGCCCTTCGACCCGCCCTCGACGAGGTCGTAGTAGCGGTCGTTCTGCGGCGTCGTTCCTTTGACGACGAGGTACGTCGGCGCGGGGCCTTTGTAGTCGAGCTTGAGCACGCCCGTGTCGACCGTCATCGGCGTCGCGATGAGCTGCTTGCCGTCGGGCGCGAGATCGAGCGAGTACCACGCGCCGCCGATCTGCTGCGTCTTGCTCCACGGCTTCGCGTGCTTCCCCGCTCCGATCACGATCGAGTCCATGTCGGGCTGGAAGACGCCGGCCGTCATGCCCGGATAGCCCCAGGTCTGCGGGATGGTCCCGTAGATTCCGTCGGCGGTGTCGTCGATGACGCGGATCGGTACACCGGCGACGTTGCCGGTGACACTCGCGGCGCCCAGGAAGTACACGGTCAGCTTGTCTTCCGTGCTCGACATGTTGATCTCGATGCCCTGGTACTGATCCTTGTCGGTCCCAGTCATCGTCAGCACGGCCCACGGACGCTGGCTCTCGCCCTTCCCGATCGCGAGCTTGACGGGCGTGATGTTTCCCGAGAGCGTCACTTTTTCTTCGCCCTGGCCATCGCCGTCGAGATCGAAGCTGATCTCGGTCGAAGCGGTGCGGTACGCGAGCGGCGCGCCTTGCGTGTTCGGGAAACTGCTCGACGTGCCTTTCTTCTGGAAGTTCAGCGCGTTCCAGAGCGAGAAGAAGTCGTCGCAGTGAAAGTTGGGACGCTGGTACGTGTCGATGCTCCCGACGACGTCGAATTCCAGCGGCACCGTGACGGGTGTGCCGAGAGAAATGGGCTTCGGCGGTGTCGACGTAGGCGGCGGAGTTCCCGGCGAATCCTTCTTGGGATCCTTGGGATCGGGCGCCTTGCTGCTGAGCGCGCTCTTTCGTTTCGCGGCCTCGTCGAAGCCCGCGTCCTTGAGATCGAGCTTGATGCGCAGGTCGAGCGCGTTGGTGTAACCCTGCAACGCCTTCTTCAAGTCTCCTGCGTCACCGCGGAGCGGCGTGTCGTTGCACGCCGCGTACACGAGCCACGCCTCCGACGACCAGTACAGGTCGCCCATCTGATCGAATCCGTTCGCCAGGATGTCGATCTCGTCGATCAGGTTGAGAAATACCCAGTTGTCCTTCTTGCTGAGGTTCGACTGGTACTCGTCCCACACCTTGTCGAAGCGCTCGTGCAGGTCGCGGTGGTCCTTTTTGTTCTGCGCGTCGAACGTCGAGTAGATCGTGTAGATCTTCTCCGCGAACTCCGTCTTCATGCCGGCTGTCCACGCGCCGCGCAGGTCCGTCATGAACGCTTCGGCTTCGGGCGTCGGATTCGTCAGGATCTCCTCGCCGGTCGCGACGATCCAACCGATCGCGTCCTTCTGCTCGTCCTTGAC
>JANLUN010000727.1:0-1920 GCA_031363505.1 Planctomycetota bacterium
TGCTCGCGCAGGCGGCGCTCGCGCGCGGAGCGGTGGACGTCGCGGCCGAGCGGCAGAAGCGCGCCGAACAAAGCGCGCAATGGCAGGCGTTCTATCGCACGCGGCGACTGCAGATCCGCGAATCGCCAGAGGAGCCGCTGCCGCGCCTGGGTCTCGCGCAGTTGTGGCTCGCCGCGGAGGAGTTCGCGCGCGCAAAGCAGGTCCTCGAGGATCTCGTCGCCCGCGCTCCGGAGTTTTGCCGCGGCTGGGCGTCGCTCGGCGAGACGCTGCGCCGGTCCGGCGACGTCGCTCGCGCGCGCACGGCCTACGACCGCGCGCTCGGCTGCGATCCGGCACTCCCCGAGGCGCTGTTCGACCGCGGCTTGCTCGCGGCGATCGACGAACGCTGGTCGGACGCGCGCACCGATCTCGAGCGCCTCGTCGACGGCCCGGCAACGAGCGATCCCAGGTTCCTGCGCGGTCATCTCGAGCTCGCGCGCGCGCTGATTCGGCTGGACGACCGAGCGAGCGCCGAAAAGCGCTTCGCGCGCTACCGCGAGCTGGGCGGCCGGGAGCCGCTCGAATGAGCGCGCTTTCCCGCGTTCGTCCGCGGAATTAGACTGCTCCGCGCTTGGGACCTCCCCTCGTCGGGAAGTTCCGCTTCCATGTCTCCCCGGGGAGGACTCTCGATGCTCCGCTTGTGGTCGTTCGTGTTGTCGATCTTCCTGCTCGTTGGTGTAGCCGATGCGCAAACCGTCGCGCCCGAGTTCAAGCCGACGTTCGACAAAGGCATCGCCGCGCTCAAGGCGGACCGCAACGACGAAGGCATCGCCTGCTTCAAGCGCTGCATGGAGCTCGTGCCGACGGATCCGATCTCGCCCTACAACGTCGCGTGCGGGTACTCGCGGAAGGGCGAGCTCGATCCGACCTTCGAGTACCTCGACAAAGCCGCGACACTCGGCTTCGGCAACCTCAATGATCCGACCGGCAAGAGCAACATCGCGGCCGCGGGCGACGACACCGATCTCGAGAACGCGCGCAAGGATCCGCGCTGGGCGAAGTTCATCGAGCGCATGACGACGGTCCGTGCGGACCGCGACGCGGCGAAGAAAAAGGGCGAAGAGTTCGCCGCGAAGGCCGCGGTCTACATCCCCGAGAAAGTCGCGGCGCTGCCCGAGATGCCCGTGCTCGTCGTGCTGCACGACTACGGCCAGACCAAAGATCAGATGATCGCCGGACGCTACAAGGCGATCGCGGACGAGCTCGGTTATGCGCTGATCGCTCCTTCCGGCCGAATCCTCGTCGGCGCGGACCCGCAAGCGGGCATGGCCTGGTTCGACGACGCCGGCACGTACGTGAAGGGCCCGTGGCTGTACGAGAAGTCCGTCACCGACTCGGTCACGGCGTTCAAGAAGGAGCACAAGCTCGACAAGAACCGCGTGTACTTGATCGGCGAAGGAGTGGGCGGACTCGTCGCGACGAGCGTCGCGGTGAATTCACCGGGCCTCTACAAGGGCGCGATCGCCGTCAATTCGCAGCTCGCCGCGCCGCTCGTCGCTCTGAAGGCGCCCGCCGCGGGGAAGATGGGAATGCGCCTGCGATTCTTGAACGACGCCGCGCTCTCTCAGCAGGGCCTGCCCGCCGGCGAGGATTTCGCGAAGCAGGTCGAATCCTGGAACAAATCGCTGACCACGTGGGGCGTCGCGGGCGGCGTCAGCACGTATACCACCGATCCGAAGGATCCCAAGCAGCTTCAGACGCTCATCGTCGAAGCCGTCAAGGGTCTCGAGTCCGCAGTCCAAGTTACGCCCGCGGCCGCGACGAAGTAGCGAACGAGCCGCCGCAACGGGCGCGCGCTGCCATGCGCGCGTTCGTCATTTCACGGGGATGCGCTCGAGCATCGCGCGCGTCTCTTGCGCCCACGAGCCGTCGGCATCGCGC
>JANLUN010000743.1:0-7880 GCA_031363505.1 Planctomycetota bacterium
CGCGGCGCCGGAGAGCGAGGAGCTCACGGCGTTCTGGACGCACGCGGGACTTCTCTTGCTCGTCGTGATGACGGTCATCGGATCGTTCAGTCACCGCGGCCTCTACCTGCCGAAGGAGGAGATCGAGCGCTGTTTTTCTTCCCCGATCTCGCGCACGGATCTCGTCCGCTATCGACTGATGATCAATCTGCTGCGGTCGATCTTCGCCGGTGTCCTGTTCGGTGCGATGACCGCGCGTCGCATGCCGGTCGCGACGTTCGGGTTCGTCGGGGTGATGGTCACGATGCTGACGCTGCCGATTCTCGGTCAGGCATCGGCGCTGCTTCTCGGAGACGCTGAGAATCGCATCGCGAAGCTCTCGTCGCGTCTGCCGCTGAAGGCGATCTCGGTGATCCTCGCGGTCCTTCTCGTCGCGGCGACCGGAACGCTCGTGGTCGGGGGCGAGGCCACTTCGAACATCGCCACGAAGCTGCGCGAGTGGCTGCCGCACGGCGCTTCGATCGATGGGCTGATGGAGTTGCCGTTCGTGAAGGCCGTGCTGCTGCCGCTGCGGCCCTGGGCAGCGATGATCACGGCCAGCGACGCCGTCACGTTCTTCGCGTGGCTTTTCGTCTGCGCTGTGATCTGGTACGTGGGCTTCGAGCTGACCGCGCGCATTCCGGTCGACTTTCGCGAGCTCTCCCTCGCGACGTCGGCGGATGTCGCGAAGAAGTTGAACCGTGTGCGCCGCGGCGCGCTCGGTGCGAGCGGCGGTTCGGTGTCGAAACGCACGCTCGGCTGGAATCTCCCGTGGATCTTCGGCCGCGGCGGCTTCGGCGCGATCGCGTGGCTCAAGCTCGCGTCGATCGTGCGCAAGGCGCGCGGGACGCTCCTCGTGTCGGCCGGCGTCGTGGCGCTCGTGACCTTGATGATGACCGCGGCGTTCGATGGTTCGACGGCGGCCGAGGTCGTCGCCGGCGCGGCGATGCTCGCGCTCATCGGAACGTTCTACCTGTGCGCCGGACTGCGTTTCGATTTCCGCACCGACCTCGAGCTGATGGAGCAGATCAAAGCGTGGCCAGTGCGGCCGACGCTCGTGTTCCTAGCGACGCTGTTGCCGGAAGTCTTGCTCGTGTCGGGCGCGCTCTACGCGGGCATCTTGCTGCGCGCGGCCATCACCTCCGCGTTTCACCCGGCGATCTTCGCCGTGCTCGCGCTGCAACCGCTCGTGACGCTCGCGTGGGTCGCGCTCGACAACGCCGTGTTCCTCTTCTCGCCTGTGCGCTACTCGCCGGGTCAAGAAGGCGCGTTGCAGCACATGGGACGGTCGCTCGTGCTCATGATGCTCCGGGTCGTGCTGCTCGGCATCGTCTTCGTCGTCGCGTGCGGACCGGCGGCTCTCGCCTACTACGTCGTGAACGGTTCGTTCGACTACGACGCGACCGCGCTGTCGATCGGGGCCGTCGTGATGTGGACGGGACTTCTCGCGGTCGACGGGCTGCTCCTCCTTGTCGGGGGAAAGATGCTCCAGCGCTTCGACGTCGCGCGCGACAAGGGCTAGGTCCCGAGTAAGGCGCTCGCCAGGTGGGGCGACAAGCGATCGCGTGTCGCTCCATTGACCCAACCGACGAAGCTGATCGGCGTCGAGACGTCGATCGGGAAGTCGAGCTCGCGGCCGTCGACGTCGGTGATCACGCAGCCCGCTGCGCGCGCGCAGATCAACGCGCCGGCGATGTCGTACGGCTTCGTCGTCATCGTCGGACGTCCGCGTCGGGCAGCGACGTGAGCGCGCAAGTCGGCGATCATGCGGTACGTGCCGAGCGCTAGGAGCGCCAAGTGGCCGCCGTTCGAGATGTACTGATCGTCGTAGCAGTTGCGCACGTCGGCGGCTTCGTGTGCCCTGAGCCGCTCGAAGAAGCGCGCTTCGATCGCGCTGATCGCGGGACGCAGATCCGCGAGGTACTTGAAGAACGGGAAGTATCCGTGATCGACGCGCGCTTCCGTTCCCGTGCGCAGCTCGCGTCGCTCCGCGGAGGCTCCACCCGCGAGCGGTTCGTCGCGAAGCCAGCACGGTCCTCCGCGCACGGCGGTGAGCACGCGCCCGCGCGCCGCACGCGAGTCGGGAATCTCGCACACGATTCCGGCGATGAGGTCGGACATGCGTGGTTCCGTTGCGCCCGGACCCGCGACGCCGAGCACGGTCCACGCCGATCGCAGATCGGTCATCAAGTTGCGCGTGCCGTCGATTGGATCGACGACGATGCGCGGTCCGCCGTGGTCGAAGCTGTCGACGTTGCGTGCGCCGCTGGACGAAGGCGCCATGTGCCGCCAACCGGTTTCTTCCGTCAGCAGCGAGACCGGCTGCGAGCGCGCCGTCGTTTCGAGCCAACTCTCGAGCACCCGCTCGCTCGCGCGATCGATGCCGTACGTGACGTCGCCCGCGCCCTGTCCGACCGGTCGGGCCACGCTCGATTCGTCGCCGGCGCTCAGCGCCTCCGCCATCGTGCGCCGCGTCGCCGCGCGGATGTCGCGGCACAGCGCCTCGAGGCGCGGCATCCAGTGCTCGGCGAGCGCTGTGTCGTTCGCGTGCGCGCTCAAATCGGTTGGCGATCCGCGAAACCCTGGTCGAGGTGATGCCAGTGGTTCACGATTGTTTCGCCGCGCGTCCAGCACCAGAAGATCAAGCGTCCGTCGCGCACGCCGTAGAAGTCGACGAGGGGCGGCTCCGCGCTTTTCACCTGTCCGCCGAGCTTCGAGACCGCCTTCGTGTAGCGCTCGAACTCTTCCTGGTTTGACTTCATCTCGGAGAGGTGGTGTTGAAACTCCCCGTGATCGGGGTTTGATTCTTCCTGCACCTTGCCGCCCCAGATCATTTCGAGCGCGTTGATGCGGATCGTCAGCGTCTTGAGTCGCCCGCGCACGCCGTCCATGCGCTCGAAGAGCTTCTCGAGCTTCGGGATGAGCGCGGTGACTTCCTCGACGGTGAAGACGCGCGGTCCCGGCATGGTTCAGCTCGTGGTGCCCGGGCGCGGTGTTAGGGTTGGCGCCCGGTTGGGCGCACAGCCTACACTGGCTCTCCCTTTGCTCCAGACTCTCCTATGAGTGAATTCCGAGACGTCATCATCATCGGTTCCGGCCCGGCCGGATACACCGCCGCCATCTACGCCGCGCGCGCCAACTTGAAGCCGCTCCTCTTCCAGGGATTGCAGCCCGGCGGACAGCTCACGATCACGACGGACGTCGAGAACTACCCGGGATATCCCGAGGGCGTGCTCGGTCCGAAGATGATGGCCGACTTCCAGCGTCAGGCGGAACGCTTCGGCACGGAGATCCGCTTCGAGCAGATCATCGAGGTCGACTTCAAGCGCCGTCCGTTCTTGCTGAAGACGGACTTCGACTCGTTCCAAGCGCGCGCGGTGATCATCTCGACGGGAGCGAGCGCGCGGCTGCTCGGCTTGCCGAGCGAGCTGCAGTTGATGGGGCACGGTGTCTCGGCGTGCGCGACGTGCGACGGAGCGTTTTTCAACGACAAGAAGGTGCTCATCGTCGGTGGGGGCGACACGGCGATGGAGGAAGCGAACTACCTCACGCGTTTCGCGCGCACCGTGACGATCGTCCACCGCCGCGAGGACTTCCGCGCGTCGAAGATCATGCTCGATCGGGCCAAGAAGAATCCGAAGATCGATTGGCTGCTCAACAAGGAGATCGAGGAAGTGCTCTCGGTCGACGGCAAGAAGAAGGTGCGTGCAGTGCGCCTGCGCGACACGCAGAACGGCGAGGTCAGCGAGCTCGCGTGCGACGGCGTCTTCATCGCGATCGGCCACGAGCCGAACTCCAAGGTGTTCGAGGGGCAACTGGACATGGATCCCACGGGGTACATCCGTGTCGAGCGCGGGACCTACACGAGCGTCGAAGGCGTGTTCGCTTGCGGCGACGTGATGGACAAGGTGTACAGGCAAGCGGTGACCGCCGCGGGTTCGGGCTGCATGGCGGCGATCGATGTCGAGCGCTGGCTCGAGACGCAAGGACACTGACCGTGGACGGCGCCACCGGCCGGCATATCGTCGTCACGGGAGCAGGCACCGGCATCGGACGCGCGATCGCGCTGCGATTGGCACGTGAGGGGGCGCGGCTCTCGCTGCTGGCACGGAACGAGGCGCGCCTGCAGGCGACCGCGGACGAGATCACGCAGCAGAATGCCGCGCAGCCGCTCGTGCTCTCCCTCGACGTACGCGACCGTGCGTTGGTCGATCGACGCTTCGACGAAGTGTCGGAGCGCAACGGTCCGATCCACGTGCTCGTCGCGAACAGCGGCATCGGCGGGCCCAATTCGATCGGCGCGGGCGGCGCGAGCGATCGCTTCGACGAGATCGTCGCGACGAACCTCACCGGAACCTACGCGTGCCTGCGCGCCGCGGAGCGTCATCTCGCGCCGGGATCCGGCGCGCGGCACCTCGTCGTGATCTCATCGATCCTCGCGCGCATCGGTGTGCCCGGATACACGGGCTACTGCGCGTCGAAGGCCGGATTGCTCGGCCTCGTGCGAGCGCTCGCGGCGGAGCTCGCTCCGCAGAACGTCCAAGTGAACGCCGTGTGTCCCGGCTGGGTGAACACCGAGATGGCCTGCGAGGGCCTCGACGGCATGGCGAAAGCGATGAAGACGACGCGCGAGGAAGCGCATCGCATCGCGATGCAGGCCGTGCCGCTCGGTCGCATGAGCGAGCCGGAAGACGTCGCGGGCCTCGTCGCGTGGCTGATTTCGCCCGACGCGCGCGGGGTCACGGGCCAAGGGCTCGACATGAACGGTGGCGCGTTCATGAGCTGAGCCGCGATTGGGACGGATCCCATCCGAGTCTCCCTAGGGGGGGGCGCGGCTTATCCAGATCTGCCTCGAATTGAGAGCACGACTCGCTGCTCCCACGCTACTGCATCTTCTTCCAGGGCACCGCCGTGTCGAACGGTGGCCTCGGCGTCGTGACGCCGGCCAACGGCCGTCTTCTGCGCGTCGACGGTGCCGTCGCGCGGCTCGGCCGCGTGACGACGATGGAGGGCACCAACACCCTCGCCTGCGTCGCTGGCGTCGCCGGACTTGCGGCGAGCGCGCAGGCGCTCGACGATCAGACCGCGTATCGCAACGCGGTAACCTTCTGCACGCCGGCGACGCCCAACACGTCGAACGCGCTGCAGATTCACTGGCAGCCGTGCGCCGCTGACGCGAATCGATCGATGAAACTTGCCGCCGCGCCGAAATGCGCGGCGCCACTCATTCGCGCCCTACTCGTGCACCGGCGAAGGCTGCGCGTTCTCGAGTTGGCTGCGCAAGTCGCGCTCGTCCGCTCCACTCGAGCTCGACGCGAGCGTCGCAGGCATCTCGTCGACGTAGATCGGGTTCGACAGGATCCACGGATAGATCTCGCCGTTGAGTCGCACGCGCACTTCCGCGCGGTACACACCCGGCGAATCGCACGCCAGCGTCAGTTCGCGGCCCTGCGCGCTGGCGAACTCCTTCCCGTCCTTCATCACGACGATCTGGCCGGGCGCCGGGCTGTCGATGTGCAACTGGAGTCCTTCGCGGAACGGTACTTCGTCCCCGACCGGAACGGCGCGGCCGTCGGCGTGCAGACCGTGGAAGGAGAACCCGCTGGGATCGGCGATCACCGAGAAGCCGACGTACGACCGGCCCGTGCGCACCGAGTCCAGGAGATCCGCGCGCGTCCAGTTCTCTGGCACGAGCAGGTACGTGTGCAGCACACGCAAGATGCGGTGGTACGGATCGAGATCGAGGCCCAGCACCTCGAGGTTCTGGTGAGCGTCGACCTCCGCGATGGCCGAGACGCGACCCTCCGCGAGCAGCTCGTCCCACTTGCGCAGCTCGGGACCCGAGCGCTGCACGAGATCGTGCAGAATGATCTCGTTCGCACGGCCGCGACTGTACAGCAGGGCATCGAGCAGGATCTTCGGGTACAGGAACGGCGAGATGCGTTTCGCGTCGGCGTGGAGATTGTGAATGCTCACGGTGGTGTAGCCACTGACGCCGCGCGTGTCCGTGTGCTCCAAATGACCGATTGCCGCCACGCCGCCGTCCTCGACGACCTCGGAGATCACCGTCTGCATGTCCTTTCCGTGGGAACGGATCGACGTGCGGGTACCTAGCGCCAGCACCGAACCGCGCTTGGAAATTTCTTCACCGCGCACGAAGTAGACGCCGTCGATCCAACCTTCGGGGCAATGCTCGAAGATGGCGGGATTCGTATGGTCGGTCAGGAAGACGACCTGCACGTTGCACGAGCGCGCGGCCTCGGCGATCTCCGCGATCGTGCCCTCGCAATCGTGCGAGTATTCCGAGTGCACGTGCACCGCTGCGCGCAGCAGGACGAGCCCGTGCGTACTCGGCGGAGGCACGAGTTGACGGCGCACCGACTCGAGGTCCGAGTGGAGACGGTCGATCGCCCAGGGGCTCGCGCAACCGCTCGCCGTGCAGAGCGCCCAGGTGCAGATCGTCGCCCGCAGGCCCGCACGCCAGCCGCCGCGGCGCTCCGCGATCGCGTCGTGCAGGAGCGGCCCTGACTGAGGAGTACTTGCGGTCATGGAGCTCCTCGCGTCATGAGCCCGGAAGTAGAGCCGGCGGTTCAGCGTCGAGGATCGCCAGGTAAGTCCGCGGGATCAGCTCCCCGGCACTCCGGCGTCGAAGCCTACCCCACGAACGAGGCGGCGGTCGTCCGCCGGATCGCGAACGGCCACGGCGTCGAAGGCTCAGCGCTTCTCGGCCTTGGGCGCGGGCCGGACGAGTGCGGCGTCCTGCGCACGCGACGACGTCGTCCGCGGCAGGAAGACGAGGCCGTCGAAGTCGATGCGCGGGACCATCGGCTGCAACCGCGAAACATCGCGACTGGCGACTTCGACATCGCTCGGAATGTTGTAGCCGCCGTACGTGCGCTGACCGTGAGCTTCGTCGAGCCAATCTACGGCTGCTTCGCTCGTCGGCGTGACGCGCAGGTCGACGAACGCCGTCGGGAGTCCGGCGGCGACGAACGGAGCCTCGAACGAACCGGGTGGAGCCTCGGGGATCGCGTAACTCTGAAAACCCCACCCGTGCTGCGGATCGTTCGCAAGCGCGCTGAACTCTCCCGCACCGAACAGGAACCCGACGGCGTAGTAGCGGTCGCCCAGGCTCTTCCGCAACACGCCGCCCATGCCCGGATCCTCGACCTGCATGTAGCGCAGCGGACCCTTCGTCACGTGTCCATTGTGCGCCCAGAGAACCGCTCGCGAGGATTCGCCGTCGCGCGCGAGTTCCTCGAGGAGCACTTCGGCCATCGCTTGATCGCGGCCCGGTGCGATGCGCGCGGCGCTCATGCAGCGCGAGAGCTCGCGTGCGCGCGAGAGAGCCTCCGTTGCGACGGCGCTCGACGACTTCGACGTGAGGTCTTCTTGCGCGCGCTCGACGTCGGTGCGTAAGGCTTCGATCTCGGCCCACAGCGTGTCGAACGGAACGGCGTCACCGGAATACAGCGTCGTGCGCGCATCCTCGATGCGTGGTCCAAGCGGTTTCGCGCGCGCGGCGAGCTCGGGCGCCGGGCCTTCGAGGAGCGCGTGGAGTCGGTCGCAAGTCGCGACCGCGTCCTGCACGTCGACCCCAACGAAGCGCACGCGGTCCGCCGGTGCCGCGGCGGCATTCCACGCGCGCAGTTCGTCGAGGAGCGCCGCGTTCTCCTGAATCATCCAGATCATCATGCCGAGGCCTCGCAGTGCGGCGTTCGCATCCGCGCTGCGGCCCGCGACGTAGTCGTCGCACGCACGCGCGAGCACGGAGCTCGCCTCGTACGCGACGATGCGGAAGCCGTGCTTCCGGACGAGGTGCATCGTCAGCTTGCGCTTCAGCTCGAACGACTCGTGCTGTC
>JANLUN010000748.1:0-1626 GCA_031363505.1 Planctomycetota bacterium
GTCGCGGTTCGCGATCAGCGCATTGCCGGCGCTGTCGGTGTCGAGTCCGTAATCCTGCGTCGAGCTGAAGCCCGTGTTCATGACGAGCACTCCGTTGTGCGGGAACACCTCGACGCCCGTGACCGTGACCTTCTGCAAGCGCGTGTCGTAACCCGTGCCGATGCCGTCGAACCAGCTCAGGTACGCGCCGCCGTCGCCGGTCGGCGTGAACTTCGGTTGGACTTGGTCGCTGCCGAAGTCGGCGAGCGAGATGTTGGTCGCGGGGTTGGACGACCACTGCGCGGAGGCAACCGAAGCGCAGGCCACGGCGACGAGGATGGTGGAGAGGAGACGGTGGGGCAGTGCGTGCATGGGCGTCGAGGTCCGAGCTGGGTTGTGGAACGTCGTCCTCATTCTCCCCGAATGACGAACCGGTGGGATGTGCCGCTGCGATTCTTTTCTTGCGCAGGACCGTCCCTCCGTCGCCCGCAACTCGCTCAGAACGCGCTCGCGCCCGAGGATCGAAAAGTCCGCTCGGCGCGCGCGTGGCACCGAGCCCTGTCGCGGTGCTCATCGAAGGCGAGACCGGCACCGGGAACGAGCTTCTGCGTCCACGCGTCGACTGAGCTACTCTGGCGCGCGATGAAACTCTCCCACGGTCTCTTCGTGCTCGCGTGCGCCGCTCCTGCGCTCGCCCAAGAACATCCGCACGCGTTCGTCGGCGCGCGCGTCCTTCCGATTTCGTCCGCGCCCATCGACGACGGCGTGCTCGTCGTCGAGCGCGGTCGCATCCTCGCCGTTGGCCCGCGCGCGTCGATCGCGCTGCCCGCCGGTGCGGCCATTGTCGACGTGAAGGGCAAGGTGCTGATGCCCGGTCTCGTCGACACGCACAGCCACGTCGGCGGCGGCTGGGGCGCGGATGAGAGCGCGCCGATCCAGCCCGGCGTGCGCATGCTCGACGCGGTGAACTGTCGCGACGCGGGTCTCCAGCGCGCGCAGGCCGGCGGCATCACGACGCTCAACGTCATGTCGGGCAGCGGTCACTTGATGAGCGGGCAGACGATCTACCTGAAGAACAAGGACGCAGGCACGATCGAGGAACTCTGCTACCGCTTCCCCGACGGCGCGCCGATGGGCGGAATGAAGATGGCGAACGGCACGAACAGCCAGCAAGAGCCGCCGTTCCCGGGCACGCGCGGCAAGTCGGCGGCGTTGGTGCGCGAATCGTTCGTCGCCGCGCAGGAGTACCAGCGCAAGGTCGCCGCCGCCGCGGGTGACGAGAGCAAGCTCCCACCGCGCGACCTCGGCCACGAGGCCATGCTCGAAGTGCTCGCCGGGAAGCGCATCGTGCACCACCACACGCACCGTCACGACGACATCGTCACGGTGCTGCGGCTCTCGAAGGAGTTCGGCTTCCGCGTCGTGCTGCACCACGTCAGCGAGGCATGGAAGGTCGCCGACGAGATCGTCGCCGCGGGCGTGCCGTGCTCGCTGATCGTCATCGACACGCCGGGAGGAAAGCTCGAAGCGATGGAATTCGACGCGCGCTCGGCCGCGGAACTGGAGAAGCGCGGCGCGCCCGGGCTGGTCGCATTCCACACCGACGACTGGATCACCGACTCGCGGCTGTTCCTTCGCGCCGCGGCG
>JANLUN010000032.1:0-4992 GCA_031363505.1 Planctomycetota bacterium
CCGGGCGAGTCGGGCTTCACGACGGGAGCCACATCGAACTCGACACTCGCGTTCGATGCGGCTGCGGGATCGATCGCGGGCTGCGCGTCTCCGGACGGCGCCGGCGCCGGTGCATCCGGGCTCGCCTCGGTTCGCTCGCGCTCCGAGTCGGTATCCGGCGCTTCGGCCGACCTCACCACAGAGTCTCGGTCCACCTCGGAAGGCCCGGACGTCGCGGGTTCCTTGGCTTCGCGTGGCTGTTCGTCGTTGGACTCAGTCCCGTGGGCGATCGAGCCTCGATCCGAGCGCGTGGATTGCGACGGAACGGAGAATCGCGAAGGGGAGGGCGGTCGATCCGTGCCGATCGACCGCCCCGTTACTGCATCCAAGGAACGGAGACTATTTGAGATCTCCATTGCGTCGCCCGTATGCAATGCCGGTGCCATGCCGCCGAGGCGACCACAAGTCATTGCAGCCACAGTAATAGCGCTGAAGTCGCGCGTATCGTGATGCGGAGCGAAGGGCGGCGGTTGGAAAGGAACGACGCAGCTCGCCTGAAAGCGATTCCTAGTGCGGCCGTGTATGTCTCGCGGGCCGAGAGGAACCCCGATCCAAGGACCTTCGTCTCACCGGATCACCGCAGGGCAGGATTTCCAGTACTGCGGTATCATCCAGTGTGATCATGCCCCGAGGGATCGCCCAAGACATGAGGCGAGCCCGTGCCGTCGTTTCCGGTCGAGAAGCATCCGCCGTTTCACATCCATATAGCGAAGTGCCCGACGCGTTCGTCGCAACCGCGCGTCCCGGTCGTGCCCCCACCCATCGCACATGAAACTCCTCAAATTCGTCCTTCCGTTCACCTGCATTTCGCTCTTGACAGCGCCGCTGCGTGCTCAGCACGCGCAAGTGTCTTCGGTCGCCGTCCAACCCGGCAACCCGAACCGCGTGTGGGTGTGCAACCGCGACAACGGCACCGTGGCCGTCATCGACATTCCTACGGCCACGAAGATCGCGGAGATCCCCGTGGGGGAGCACCCGCGATCGCTCGCGTTCAACGCGACGGGCACGCGCGTACTCGTCGCCAACCAACGCGGTGACATCCCGGTCGATGTGAACTTCGTGACGCCGTTCACCGGCGCCGAGCTCCGCGGGTCGGTCAGTGTGATCAATACGGGGACGTTCGCCGTCACGACGACGTTGACGAACATGGGCGTCGAACCTTACGGCGTGGCGCTCGCCCCCAACGGCAAGTTCTTCGTGGTGAGCGGAATGCGCTCGGGAACGATGAAGTTCCTCGACGCGGTGAGCTTCGCTCAGGTGCTCGACCACCAATACCTGCGCAACCTGAACCTCATCCCGAATCCATTCACGATGGCGGATGCGGATGCCAATCGCGACGGCATCGCCGACAGCGGCGACCCGCGCGGCTTCGTGATCCGGTCGGACAGCCAACGCATCTACGTCACGCACAACAAGTCGTCGTACGTCTCGGTCCTTCAGCTCACGCTGAACGGGAGCGGCTTGCCGACGGCTGTGACGGAGCTTGCGAAGATCCAGACGGACGACTATCCGTTCGACCCGGTCTTCAATCCGACGCCGGTCCAAGTGATTCAGAGCCAAGGCAAGCCGCGCTTCTTGGAGGACATCGCGCTTTCCCCCGATGGCACGCGCGCCCTGATCCCGCACGTACTGCACAACGTCAACCACGACGTGAACCACAATTTCGGACCGGGCCTCGCCGGCGACTTCGCGAATCGCGTCTATCCGGCATTGACGATGATCGACACGACGCTGAACTCGTTCGGCCAGCTCGGTGACGCATCGAATCGACTGCACAACGAGCTCTCGGATTCGCTGAACCCAGCCGCCTTCATTCCGTTCGGACGCGGCAAGAAGACGACCGCCGGCAACATCATCATCCTCGGCGGTTCGGGTTCACCGATCCCCGGCTCGAGCGCGGACTTCGTCGTCGACGGCTTGGCTCCGGGCGACACCGGCGTGATCCTGATCGGGCGCACGAAGATCAATCAGCCCTTCGGCAACGCGGGCAATCTGCTCGTCACGCCGCGGTTCCAGGTTCCTCTCGTCGGCAATACCGCGACCATGCGGATCGGCAACTCGCCGACGTTGAATGGCGTCGTCTTCATCGCGCAAGCGCTGATCACGCACCCGACGAACGAGCAGACGCTGAGCACGGGGCTGCGATTCGTGATCAACCCGACGGGCTACGGCCAGAACAAGATGGGGCATCGCGCCGGTCACCCCGGTCGCGTCATCTTCAATCCCGCCGGCGATCGCGCGCTCATGTTGAACCGCGGTTCCGAGGACGTGTTCGTCTACAAGGTGAACGGCAGCGACATGGAGCTCCTCTCCGTGTTCCCGCCGCGCTACGGCTTCGCGCCGCGCGACAGCCTCGACACGACGACGCCGATGGGCGACCTCCCGCTGGGCCTGGCGATCACGCCCGACACCAGTACTCCGAACAACGACGACGCGAAGCTCTTCATCATCAACGAGGCGACGCGCACGCTTTCCGTGCTGCGCGTGGACTGGTTGACAGGCACCGTTCACTCCCTCTCGAACACGCAGATCTCGACCCACAGTGGGCCCGACGCGATGACGCTCTCGCAGCGCCGTGGTGAAGAGATCTTCGAGGACGCGTCCCGTCCGCAGACCTCCGGCAACTTCAACAACTCGTGCGGCTCGTGCCACTTCGAGGGCGGCGAAGACGGCAACGTGTGGCAGCGCGGCAACGGTCCCCGCAGCACGATGCCGATGTACGGCGGCTCGCTCGGAACGGGCCTGATCCTTTGGAAGGGCGTGCGTCTGAACAACGGTGAAACCGGCCCGATGTTCGGCGGCGAAAACGGCGGCACCGGCCTCTTCAACGACGCGGACCAACAGGCGCTGGTCGACTTCCACGAGGTGCTCGCGTTCCCGCTCAATCCGAACCTTCACCCCGTCACCGGTGCGTACAACCCGGCTGCCGCGGTTGGCAAGGACCTCTTCTTCGGGACGAACGACACCGGACTGAACCCGACCCTGCGTCACGCCGGGTGCGCGACGTGCCACCCGGACGTCGAGCTCAACAGCAACCCGGGACCGCGCTTCTACACGATCGATTTCGTCGACCCCGTGCTCTCGAGCGGCGAGAATCTCGCGACACAGGACCCCGGCTGCTTCGCGCTGCGTGAGAACGTCGTCGCGATCAACATCCGCAACGTGAACACCGGTGCGAACGTCGACATGGACGCCGACTTGATTCCCGACCCGGACCGCAACCTCGACGGCTACAACGATCTCGAGACGTACGGGATCATGAACGCCGACAAGGACGATCCGTTCGAGCGGGACGATTCGAACAGCTACCAGTGCCCGTGCGATCCGAACACCGAGACGAACTGCGACCCGCTCACGTTCAAACGGATCTTCGGTCGGCCGGGGGACAAGTTCTCCGTTCCGCACAAGCTGGGAGTGTTCGCGAGCCCGCCGTACTTCCACGACCACGTCGTGTTCACGCTGCGTGCGCTCCTCGACCCCGATGTCCAGTCGCTGAGCCCGGTCTACGGCAGCCCCGCGTTCCCGCTGCAGCCGCCGTATCCCGGCATCAACAAGATCTTCAACGACGTGCACGACGTCCGCGGACACCAAGCCTTGGTTCCGGGCTCCTCGAAGGTTCAGCTCACGCTGCAAAGCGGCATCAACGTCGAGCAGGACATCACTTCGATCTTGGAATACATCCAATCGCTGTGATCGCGACGCCCGCCTGACGGGCAACGTCGAAAGCAAAGCCACGGGCGCGTGAGGATTACTCACGCGCCCGTGGCGTTTTTCACCCGTTGCGGCGCGCCCGCGTAAATCACGACGTCGGGCGCAGCCAGCCGGGCGCGGCGTTCGGCACCATGGCGCGCGCGGCACCCTTCCTCGCGTACCGCAAGCGACTCGTCTGACGTCGAGGCTCCGCGCGACGACCGTGCGCGACGCTTCAGGGATTCTTGTGCCGAACTTCGACGCGGCCGTCGTCGCCGCCGATCACGAGCGCGTGCGCGAGTCCGATGAAAAGTCCGCTCTCGACTGCACCCGGGATGCGCGCGATCGTTGCTTCGACGGCAGCCGCATCCGTGATCCCGTGCGCGAAGCGACAATCGAGGATCGAGTTTCCGTTGTCCGTCGTGTAGGCACGCCCCTCGTGCATGCGAAGACTCGGCACGCACTCGAGGCGACGAAGCGCGCGCTCGACCGTCGATAGCGCGAAGGGCACGACCTCGACGGGCAGCGCGAACGTCGTCCCAAGGCGCGGCACCACCTTCGAACGTCCGACGACGATGACCTCGCGCCGGCTGATCGACGCGACGACCTTTTCGCGGAGCAACGCGCCTCCGCCGCCCTTGATCATGTCGAAGTTGGAATCGATCTCGTCCGCGCCGTCGATCGTCAAGTCGAGCGAGCCGACGGCTTCCAGACTCACGAGCGGTATGCCGAGTCGCTGCGCCTTCTCGTGCGTGTCGTTCGACGTCGGAACGCCGCGCACGTGCAGACGTTCGTCGCGAATGCGCTCCGCGAGACGAACGAGCGTGTGGAACACGGTCGATCCGGTGCCGAGCCCGAGGAGCATGCCGTCCTCGACGAACTCAGCAGCCTTGCGGCCGGCTAATTCTTTGGCGTCTCCCACACCGTCACCTCGAATCGAACGCGCGTCGTCGAACACGCGGATCGTAGCTTCCCCGCCGCTGCTCACGCGAGGCCGTGATCGCCGATGAGAGTCATCGGGAGGGCCAGAGACCCTGCTTGGACTTCCATGCGTCCGTGCACGACGCGGCATCGCTGCTCGGTGCGCCTACCCAGCCCCTGACGAAGGCACAGGGGGCGGAGGAGCGACCGGGCACGAGGCCGGCGCGGCCTGTGCGCGGCAGACGCGTGGTCGGGGCGAAGATGCGATGATATCTTGAGATTCGGTCTCATCTTTCATGACCATGAGCAACATCCACGACCTATTCCCCGGCCAGATCGCCG
>JANLUN010000527.1:0-7064 GCA_031363505.1 Planctomycetota bacterium
GTCAAGCCCCACCACGCGGAAAAACAGCATCGTAAGGCCGCTGCGCACGCCCCCCCCACGGGCGCCGTCAAACCAGAGCGCGTACGGCCTCCAGGGCGTCTTCGACCTGGATCGAGTCCATGCCCGAGATCCCGTCCGCGCCCAGTCGGTGCACCACCTTCGCGCGCGGATTGTAGGGACCGTAGATGGCCGGATCCTTCGGGCCGAACAGCGCGACCGACGGCGTGCTCACCGCGCTCGCGAGGTGCAGCGGACCGGAATCGGCGCCGACGAACACGCGCGCCGAACGGATGAGCTCCGCGAGATCCATGAGCGAGCGCGTCTCGAGCGCCGCGATCGCGCACGACTTGCCCGCGATCTCGTCCGCCATCGCGCGCTCACCCGGTCCCCACGCGACGAGGACCATGAGGCCTAGCTCGCTTGCGATCGCATCGGCGAGCCCGGCGAAGCGATCGAGGCTCCAGCGCTTTTCCGCGCCGTACGCGCTCGTGCCGGGATGGAGCAGCGCGTACTCCCGCGCGCACGTTCCGATCGAGGACAGGAACTCGGCGATGAGGCGCTCGCTCGCCGCCGAAGCCGGCAAGCGATAGCGCGCCGCGGCGACATCGACGCCGAGCGGCGCGAGCAGCGCGAGGTTCTTCTCGACGCGGTTCTGCCGCAGCGTGGGCGGCGCCACACGGACGTTGGTGAACCAGTGGTTCATCTCCTTCGAGTGCGCGCGCGCGAACCCGATGCGCACGGGGACGCCCGCCACCAAGTCGTGCAACCCGCTCTTGAGGTTGCCCTGGAAGTCGAGAAGCACGTCGTGACGCGGGGTTCGTAGTCCGCGCGCGTAGCGCAGCACCTCGCGGCGCGTGTCTGCGTTCGTCCAGTGACCGCGCCAGCGTTTGCGCGGAAAGACGACGACTTGATCCAGGTCGGGGTGTCCGAGGACCACGTCGGCCGCTTTGTCCTCGACCACGAACGTCAGGTGCGCGCCGGGGAACGAAGTCCGCAGCGCAGTCACCGCGGGCAGCGTGTTGATCACGTCGCCGACCGCCGAGAGCCGGATGAGGAGCATCCGACGGATCGCGGCGCGGTCCAGCATCGCGGGGATCGTACGGGAGCCTCGCGGCGAACGGTACCGCGCGCCGTGCTGCTCCGAGCGACTCGCGCCGCCTTCCGACCGGAGCAACAGGGCCGAGGTACAGTTCGGCATGGTCCCGGCGTTGAAGACCCCCGTCTTCGCCGCGCTGCGCAACGCACTGTTGCTCACGTTCTCCGCGAGCACATTCCAGGCGTGCCAAGTCGCCCCCCCCGCGAGCAGCGCCGCCGCCCGGTTCGGTGTCGTGCGCGCCGCGGAATCCGCCGATGCGGTGCGCATCGCCACTTTCCTCGATCAGCTCGCGCCGCGCGTCGTTTCGCTCGTGCCGGACACGCGCACGAAGGAGCTCGAAGTCTGGGTGCAGGAATCGCCCGCGCTCTACCGCTTCTCAACGTCGTCGTACAGCGACGCGGACGGCTTCTGGGCCGAGGATCGGGGACGCATCCACCTGCGCGCGAGCGCCGAGAACATCGAACGTACGCTGGCGCACGAGCTCGTGCACGCGAGCCTCGGCCGATCGTGGCGAACGCTTCCGGGCACGCTCGAGGAAGGACTGTGCGACGTCGTCTCCGCGCGCCTCTGCACCAGCGGCGCGACGCATATGCGCGGCGGGCGCCTCTTGTCCGCCGCGTTCGCGACCGGCGGGCTCGTCCTCGAACTCGAAGTCATCGTTCCCGCCGAAGTGCACCCGCTCGGCATCCGCACTGCGTTCAACACGCGCGTGCGACTCGAAGGGGATCCGCCGCTCGAGCTCGATCCGCTGGACGTGTTCCAGCTGAAGGCGGGTCTCTCGTCCGCGACGCTGACGACGGAGGTCAAGAAGGCCTGCTATGGACTCTCGTATCTCGTCGTCGAGCGCATCGTCGACCGGCGCGGGTTCACGGGTCTCCATGCGCTCTGCCGGCAAGCGCGCGCCGAAGGGCGGTCGGAGGTCCCCGAGGAGTGGCTCCTGGAGGCCGCCGAACTCACGCCCGAGCTCCGCAGTTGGCGCGAAGCCGTCGCGCTGTCGCTGGGGTCGGCCGAACTCGAGGAGCTCGTGCGCACGCACCCCGAATTCCTCGTGCAGGCGCTGTCCGGTTTCTTCGCGCACTGGACCGACCGCGACGCGCTCGAGACCGCGCTCCCGGCCATCCACGCGCGACTCGGCCTGCCCGGTCGCGCGGGGATCGAGCTCTTCGGGCTGTCGGAAGTCCGTTCCGGCCTCGCAGAAGCGTGGGTCGCGGCGGCGACTGGCATCTCCCATCCTTAGAAGTTTGCGCGCGCTCGGCCCTGAAGTTCGCGCGACGCGAGAAACCGGCGGGAAGAAGGCCTAGAACGCGGCGTCGGAGCGCGCGTCATGAAGTTCTCCCGCATCCTCTTGGTGCTCGGACTGTGTGGACTGGCGGGGCTGGTGCGTGCGCTCCAGCCCGCGCCGCCCGATCCCGCGCAACGCACGCAGATGACCTACTACGCGAGTGGTCAGGTGCGCACGAGCGGCACATACCACAACGGCCGTCGCGAAGGCTTGAGCGAAGCCTTCTACCCCGACGGGAGCAAGAAAGAGGAAGGCGCGTACGAGAGCGGGCAGATGAGCGGGCAGTGGAACTTCTGGCTGCCGAACGGCGAGCTCGACCAAGCCCGCTCCGGCCAGTACTCCGGCGGCACGCGCGCCTTGCCGTGAGCGCGCGACGCGCCGAGTGCGACCCGCGCACTGAGCGCGTCAGCGGTCCGCCGCGTAGTGGTACACGCCGCGCTGGCCCGCCGTCTCTTCGACCGCGACGCGCACCGAGGCCACGCGCACGTCCGGGAAACGTTCGGCGACGAGGCGCATGAGCTCGTGCCCGAAGAACGTCGCGAGGTTCTCCGAGCTCGTGTTGTTGATCGGCAGGATCATCACGTCTTCGCGCGGCGCCGCGTAGTAGCGGTCCAAGTAGCGCACCTCGACGATGCCGTCGTCGCGCTCGGCGTAGCGCAGCACCGGGTGCTCGGCCGGGATGATCCAGTGCTCGTCGAGCCGATCGCAGATCTCGCGCACGACCGGCTTGATCGTCTTGAAGTCGATGACGAGGCCGTGCCGCGAGAGCTCGGCGTCGATCTCTACGAACACGCGGTAGTTGTGGCCGTGGAGGCGCTCCGCGCTTCCATCGGGAAAGATCAAGAAGTGCGCGGCGGAGAACTTGAAGTACTCCTTCTCGAGCTCGATCGACCAGCGTTCCATCCGGTGGGTTCCACATCCGTTCGCGACCGGTGACGTTCCGGGGCGCGGACGGGGCTGCTAGAGTGCGCGCGCATGAGCTTCGCGTCCAGGACCGTGCGCGCGCCCGCGTTGGGATTCGACTTCGAGGTCCTCGCCGGCGACACGATCATCGGACCGGCGATCGAGCGCGGCGTGTGGGAGGAGCACGAGACGCGCCTCTTCCGCGCGCACCTCGTCCCCGGCGCGCGCGTCCTCGATCTGGGCGCCAACGTCGGCTGGTTCGCGGTGCAAGCCGTGCTCGCGGGCTGCGAGGTCGATGCGTTCGAGCCCGTGCCCGAGATCGCGGCGCTCTGTCAGCGCAACATCGAGCGCGCGATGAAACACGGCCGCGGCACGGGGCGCGTTCATCCGTACGCCGCTGGGAACGGCCGCGCGCGCGCGCAGATCGCGATCGGCGCGAAGAACTTCGGCGACAACCGCGTGCTCGACGCGGGCGGCAATCGTCCGACGGACATGGGCACCGGCGAGCTGCTCGAGATCGCGATCGAGCGCGTCGACGATCACGTGAAGGGCCCGGTGTGCGTCGTGAAGATCGACACGCAAGGGTCCGAGTGGCTCGCGCTGCAAGGCGCGCGCGCGCTGCTCGACGCCAGTCCACGAGTCGCGATGCTCTTGGAATTCTGGCCGTACGCGCTGCGCGGCGCGCAGCCCGAAGAGCTGCTCGCGTTCCTCGGCGCGCAGGGCTTCACGATCGGCAAAGCCACGGCAGCGCCCTATGCGATGACCGCCGAGCGCATCCTGCGGCAAGCGCGCGCGCGCGATCCGGTGCGCGGCGGACTCGATCTCTACGCGACACGCGGCGTTCCGTTCCACGTCGGCGGGATCCAGCGGCGCGTTCGTTCGCTCGTGCGCAGCCTGCGCGAGGATTAAACCCACGACATGGCGATCATCGACTTCCACTCGCACTTCTTCTCGGCGACGTTCTTCAAGACGCTCGCCGCGCAGTCCCCGCTTCCCGGTGACGTCGAGAGCCGGCTCGCTGCGGTCGTTCTCAAGGCGAAGATCGAAATCCCGGAGGGCGACACCGCTCGGCATCTCGCGCGCTGGACGACGGAGCTCGACCGCCACGGCGTCGAACACCTCGCGACGTTCGCGAGCGTCCCCGAGGAGATCCCCGATGTCGTGACGGCCGCAGCCAGCTCGAAGGGTCGCCTCAGTGCGTTCGCTCTCGTGAACCCGCGTGTCGATGGGGTCGCGCAGAAGGTCGAGGCACTCCTCGCGGCAAAGAAGATCCGCGGCGTCCTCGTGTTTCCGGCGATGCACCACTATCTGATCGGCGGCACCGAGTCGCAGGCGCTGCTCCAAGTGCTCGACGCTCACGGCGCGATCGTGTTCGTCCACTGCGGGCTCTTGGTCGTCAAGTTGCGCGATCTCCTCGGATTGCCCCGGCCACAAGATCTCGCGTTCGCCAATCCGATCTCGGTGATCCCCGCCGCCAACGCGTTTCCGCGCGTGCGCTTCGTGATCCCCCACTTCGGTGCAGGCTTCTTCCGCGAAACGCTCATGGCCGGCGCGCAGTGCGCGAACGTCTACGTCGACACGTCGTCGTCGAACGGTTGGATGGCGACGCAGTGGCCGCGTCCGATGCTCACCGACGTCTTCGCGCGCGCGCTCGAGGTGTTCGGTCCGCGGCGCATCGTGTTCGGCACCGACTCGAACGTGTTCCCGGCTGGATGGCGCAAGGATCGCTACGACGAGCAGCGCACTGCGCTCGCAAGCATCGGCACGAGCGCAGCCGACGAGGAGCGGATCTTCGCTGGTAACGCGCGCGAGCTCCTCGGGCTCGCCGCCGTCACCGCGCCAGCATCGCTTCGCGCCGCGCCTTGAACTCGGAGCCGGGCTTCCACACGGGCCACGTGTCTTCGTTCGCGATGCGCAAACCGACTTGCATCAAGAGCCCGGCGTCCTCCGCCGCGCCCGAGAGGTCCCAGTCGTCTCTCATCTCGTCCGACGGCTTGTGGTAGTCGTTCGCGGTGTACGCGTCGCGGCGCTTCAGCCCGAAGCCGGCCGGCTGGCCGACCATGTCGAAGCCTGAATCCGCGTACAGCGCGGGCACGCCGCGCTTCGCGAACTCGAAGTGGTCCGAGCGATAGAAGAGGCCCTTTTCCGGCTCGGGATCGGACGTGACGACGCGGCCGCGGTCCGCGGCGACCGAGTCGAGCACTTCGTCGAGCGTCGAGCTCCCGCGCCCGATGCTCACGATGTCGCGCGTCTTCCCCCACACGTTCATGCTGTCCATGTTCAGCACGGCGAGCGTCTTCTCGAGCGGGTAGAGCGGGTGCGCGGCGTAGTACTTCGAGCCGAGGAGTCCCTTCTCCTCCGCCGTGACGGCGAGGAACAGCACGGAGCGCCGCGGCTTCGCGCTCGACTTGGAGAGGCGCGCGGCGATCTCGAGCAGCACCGCCGTACCCGACGCGTTGTCGATCGCGCCGTTGTAGATCCCGTCGCCTTCCGCGACGTCGCTCTTGCCGAGGTGATCCCAGTGCGCGCAGTAAACGACGAGCTCGTCCGCGACTTTCGGGTCCGCTCCCTGGATGCGAGCGACGACGTTGTGCGAGTCCACTCGACGCACGTCGTTCGCGATCGCGAACGACGCTTGCGCGCCGAGCGCGACGGGCCGAAAGTCCTTCGAGCGCGCCTTCGCCTTCAGCTCGTCGAAATCCTGACCGCACGCGCGCAGCAGCTCCTTCGCCTTGTCGAGATGAATCCACGACTCGACCGCTGCGCGGTGCGCGTTGCCGTCCGCGGATTCGACGTCGAAGTTCTCGCGCCCCCAGCTGCCCTCGACGACTCCCCACCCGTACCCGGCGGGGCCGTCTTCGTGCACGATCACCGCGGCGGCGGCGCCCTTCTCCGCCGCGATCTCGTACTTGTACGTCCAGCGGCCGTAGTAGGTCATCGCGCGCCCCGCGAAACTCAACGGGTCGAGCTTCGATGCATCGGCCGGATCCGGCACCGCCGGATCGTTGATCAGCATCACGATCGTCTTCCCGCGCACGTCGACGTCTTTGTAATCGTCCCAGCCGTACTCGGGCGCGACGACGCCGTAGCCGACGAACACGACGTCGGACGAGTCGACGCGGACGTCGGGCACGAAGCGCTTGGTCAGCGCGACGCAGTCCTTCGGGAACTCGAGCGCAATCGTCTGCTCCTTGACGCGGAACGACCCCGAGGGCGTCGAGCGCAGGCCGACGAGCGGAACGTTCTGCACGTAGCTGCCGTCCGGGTTGCCGGGGAGCGCGCCGGCCCTGCGGAAATGCTCCGTCAGGTACTCGATCGTCTTCGTCTCGCCCGCGGTCGCCGGCGCGCGACCCTCGAACTCATCCGACGCGAGCACGCGGATGTGCCCGGAGATCCGCTCCGCGCTCGCCGACGCTTCCGCGGCGCTCGCTCGTTCGACGACGTCGCGCACGTTGCCGTGCGGCTTGCGCTCGTCGATGACGATGATGCAGCCGGCGGCGAGAAACACGAGCGCGAGCGTCGCGATGGATCGGGACATCGATTCCTCCTGGGGGCGCTTGGGGGAGCCCACTACGCCTAGTTCGGCACCGCGTCGTCGACGCGCGGCTTCTGGCCGCGGAGCACCGAGTTGTCGTTGAAGAGCTGCGTCTGGTCGATCACGGGCGTCGCGAGCAGCGCCTCGACGTCGATCTGGCCGGACTGCGCGTACGCGTCGATCGCGTTCTGCCACGTCACGAGCTCGACCCACGCCGGATCGACGCCGCGCTCGAGCATCAAGCGCGC
>JANLUN010000056.1:0-3444 GCA_031363505.1 Planctomycetota bacterium
GTCATCTCGTTCAGTCCCTCGGGCGAATGGGTGGTCGCGCCTACAGGACAGACGACTTCGCACGGCGCATTCTCGCAGTGCATGCACGGGATCGGCTGGAAGTGAACTGCGGGGTTCTCCTTCTTGCCTTCGAAGTAGCGATCGATGCGCAGCCAGTGCATCTCGCGCCCGCGCTCGATCTCCTTCTTGCCGACGACCGGGATGTTGTTCTCGGACTGGCAGGCCGTGACGCATGCCCCACACGCCGTGCACGCGTTGAGGTCGATCACCATCGCCCACGCGTTTTCGGCGCCGGCGTGCGGCGGGTACATCGAAGTCGAGTGGTCGCTGTCGTGCGCGGCGTGCTCCACGAGCGTCGGGTTCTCACGGAACCGGTCGATCGTCGCCACGCGCACGATGTCGCGGCCTTCCATGTTGTCGTGCTCTTGAGTCGATGCGAACCGATGGCTTTCACCGGTTCGCTCGATCTCGAGTCCGCCCATGTGGAGCTCGGCGCGCGCGCCACGCAGTGCGTGCGCGTCGAACCCGACGTGGCTGCCGAGCGCGCCCGCGCGACTCCGTCCGAAGCCGAAGTGCACGGTCACGCACTCGTCGGCCTGGCCCGGTTGCACCCACACCGGCGCGTTCGTCGAGCGACCGTCGCAACGCAGCCGCACGACGTCACCGGTCGCGACACCGAGCTTCGCCGCGGTCGTCGGTGAAATGAACGCCGCGTTGTCCCACGTGAGCTTCGACAGCGGTTTCGGCAACTCTTGCAGCCAACCGTTGTTAGCGAACCGTCCGTCGTACAGCGTCGGATCGGGCCGGAGCGCGAGCTCGAGACCTGCAACGCGGGGCGACGGCTGCGCTTCGATCTTGCGCAGCTCGACGTTGACGCTCGCGTGCGCCGTCTCGGGAAGCGTTCCGTCGTGCAGCGCCGTTCGCCACGTGATTTCGAACGCCTCGGCCTCGCGATCGCCGCGCCGGTGCGCGCGCACGAGGTCGTAGCTCGACGCTCCGGATTGATTCGCGAGCGTCGCGACGAGCTCGTGCGCCGAGCGGCCGCCGTACAGCGGGGCGATCAACGGTTGCACGATGCTGACGGTGCCGTCGCTCGCGCGCGTGTCGCTCCAACTCTCGAGGAAGTGCGCTTCGTTGACGTGCCAATCGCACAGGTTCGACGTCTCGTCGTCGTACAGCCCCAGGCGCACTTTCAACGAAACGTGGCGCAGCGCGTCCGCGAAGCGCACCGCTCCGGGAGCCGTGTAGACAGGATTGCCGCCGAGGATCACGAGGCAATCGACGGCCCCGGCGCGCATCTCGTCGACGAGCTCGCGCAGCGACGTCATCTGATCGACACTCTCGCTCGCGATCGGCTGCGTGTAGCGCACCGTGCGTCCGACGTTGCCGAGCTTGTCGTTGAGCGCATGCGCGAGCGCGTGGACGACCGGCGGCTGTGCGTCCCCGGCGAGCACGAGCGAGGCACCCGGGTGCTTCTCGAGATCCCGCGCCAGCGCATCGATCCACGAATCGACGTCGCCGAGCGACCGCGCCTCAAAGCCGGGTTGTTCGCCGACCTTTACGTTCAAACGTCCAGCGAGACGGCGCGCGAACTCCTCGACGTCGCTAGCACGCAATGCGCCGCGGTGATCGGCCATCGCGCCGGTGATCGAGGGCGTGCTCTCGACGACGTACAGTCGATTCATCGCGCCGGATGCCGCGCGCGCCTTGCGCCGGCTCGTGAACTCGCGCATCGGCCGGACCGACGCCGGTCCGGCGCCGAGGAAGTCCGCGTCGAGCGACACGATCACTTCCGCGAGATCGAAGCGCTGTTGGCACGCGACGTCGCGACCGAAAGCGAGCATCGCTCCGCCGCGCGCGTTGTCTTGGTTCAGCGGCTCATACTGATGCCAGCGCGCCTTCGGATACGCCGCGAGCAGATCCTTCATCTGCTGCGCGAGCGTCGGCGACGTGACCATCTCCGTGAGAACGCGCAGACCCGCACCCGACTTCGCTTGCTGCGCGTTGAGCGCCGCCTTGAGTTCCGTGAGCAACTCGTCCCACGTCCCGATGCGACCGCGGTGCGTGATCGCGTGCGAACGATCGGGATCGTAGAGGCCGAGCACGGCGGCTTGCGCGAACGCGTCCGCTGCACCGAGGCTCGCCGGATGATCGGGATTGCCTTCGACCTTGGTGGGCCGGCCCATGTGGCTCTCGATGAGCAGCCCGAGCGCGCCGGTCGGCCACGGCATCGCGGTCGCGTAGTAGCGCGGCTTGCCCGGGATCGTCGACTCGGGACTCTTCGCGTACGGAAGGATGTGCTCCGGCGGTTGACGCGTGCACGACGCCGTCGCACCGGCGAGCGCGAGCGACGCGCCCATCAGCTTCAGGAAGTCGCGCCGCTGCGGCGGATCCATGAACTTGTGCATCTGCGAGGGATACTCGCGCCGCACGAAGTCCTCGAACTTCTCGCTGCCGGCGAGCTCCTCGAGGCTGCGCCACATCGTGCGCTCGGCGTTGACGGGGTTCGCGCTCATCGGTGACACGTCGAGCAGTTCGTCGAGCCTCGGACGTGATAGTCCTCGAGCAACTTGGCGCCGATCTCGGCCTGCGTCATCGGCGGCCTCGCGCGCTCGGGGTCGAAGCCCATCGTGAACACCTCCTCACGCGGCCGGATGAATTTCGCCGGGTCGCGGTGACACGCGAGACACCACTCCATGTTGAGCGAGTGCTCGCGCGACATCAGCGGCATCTGGTCGACGCGCCCGTGGCACGACTCGCAACCGATGCCCTTCTTCACGTGGATCGAGTGGTTGAAGTACGCGAAGTCGGGCAAGTCGTGGACGCGCAGCCACTCGATCGATCGGTCGGTGCGGTAGCTCTCGCGCACCGGCTCGAGCGCCGGTGCGTCCTTCCACACCTGCGAGTGGCAGGTCATGCACGTCTTCGTCGGGGGGATGCCGGCAGATGCGGAGTCCTCGACGCTGGTGTGGCAGTACCGGCAATCGATCCCCAGGCCGGCGACGTGGTGCTTGTGGCTGAAGGGGACCGGCTGCTCGCGCGCGACCTGCGCCTCGGTCACCCACGGAGACCGATTGATCTGGGCAAAGGCCCACGTGGCGGCGGCCAGAACGAAGACCGATCCGAAGATCGTGGCCTTCGACAGCGCATTCGTGCTGGGGTGGAAGAGCTGCGCCATCGAGATCCGCCGGGAAACCCCGCGTGGCGGGGGAGATCCAGGCCACTCGTGCCCGGGTGAGTTCCAGCCCGCGATTTATAGGGGCGAATGGGGGTCGCATCAAGCGAACGGGCGCCTCGAGGACGGGCGGATCTTGCAGCGGAGTTTAACGGTCCTTTGCAAAGCGACGCTCTCCTGAGGCCGGAACGATTCCGTGACCAAAGGTCGAGAACGACCAGGAGAACAACTCTTTGAAGATCACCCCCGTCGCGGCGCTCTGCGCCGCC
>JANLUN010000060.1:0-5489 GCA_031363505.1 Planctomycetota bacterium
CGCGATGCCGCGCCAAGTGAACGTGTCGTTCACCGAGCGCTTCGGCGTCGCCTTCGTCGACGAGGTAGCCGCCGCCCTCGTCCTCCACGACGTCGACGATGCCGCCGTGCTTCGTCGCCACGACGGGCAATCCCATCGCCTGCGCTTCCATGAGCACGGTCGGCGTGCCTTCCTTGTCGCCGTCGGCGGCCGTGATGCTCGCGAGCACGAAGACGTCCTGACTCGCGAGGAAACGCGGCAAGTCCTCCGCGGACACGAAGCCCGGGAAGTGAACGCGCTCGCCCACCTGCAGAGCCGCCGCTTGTCGCACGTATTGCGCAGCGAGCGGCCCGCTCCCCGCGATCGTGAGCTCCGCATCGACGCCGGCTCGCACGACGCGCGCGAACGCATCGATGAGCACGTGCACGCCTTTTTTCTCCGTGAAGCGACACGCCGTAGCGAAGTGGACGCGGCCGTTCGCCGCGCGGGGGGCCGGGCGGAAGTGCCGCGTGTCGATTCCCCACGGCAGCACCACGATGCGCTTCTCGTCGGCGCCGAGCGCGACGAGATCCTCGGCCATGTCGCGCGACGGGACGACGAGTCGCGCGCTCTCTTCGATCACGGCCGCCATGTAACGCGCGCCCAAGCCGAAGAAACGCGACGGCGCCTTGCGCGCGTCGTATCCGTAGAACGACACGATCACGGGCACGTCGAGGTGCTTCCACACCGGACGGAAGAAGCGTGCATCCGTGCCGTAGTGCGCGTGGACGAGAGCGACGTTTTCCGCCGCGAGCGCCCTTGTCGTTCGCGCGGCTTCGCCCGCGCTGAGCCGACGTGCGCGATAGTTGACATCGGCCCACGCGCGTCCGATCGACGCACTGCCTTCGGTAGTCAGCACGAGTCGTCGCGCGCCCAGCGGAAACCGCTCCGGCGCTTCCGTGCGCCGCGCGACGACGAGCGCACGCCAGCGTGCGTCGCCGACGATCTGGCCGTAGAGGAACGTCTCGGACGGCCAGAGATACGTGCGCAGCATGTGCGCGACGACCGGGGACGCGCTCACTCGCCGCCACCGCGCGCCGCGAAGCGCTGCTTCCACCGCTTGAGCTCGGGGACGAGCCTCCGCTTGGTCAGCTCGAGCAACTTCCCCGACGCGCTGTCGCCGTAGAGCACGAGTTGAACGTGCTCGCGCGCGGCGTCCGAGTAGCGCGCCAGCGCGTGCGGCCGCGTCAGCGAGCCGCGCGACGCGTCCATCACGTCGATTCCGAGCGAACGCGCGCGCTCGATCATGCCCTGCAGCAGGTACGTGCCCGCGCCGACCGAGTCCACTTCGGGACGCTGCGCGAGGTTGTACGACAGGAAGCGCGCGCCGTCGCGGAAGCCGAGGTGGTACGCGCACAATCGGCCGTCGACGAAGAGACTGCCGAGCGCGAGTGCGCGGTCGCGTGCAAGCCGGGGACAGAGTTCAGCGAAGAACGCGAAGCCCGAGTCGGGCTGCAACGTGCCGGACTTTGTCCGGCCCTTCCAGCTCTCGCGCTCGACCGCCGCGCACGACTCGAGGCGCGCACGCACGTCCGCTGCGTCGACGAGCTCGAAGCGCACTTCGATCGTCCCGAGATCCTGGAGCTTCTTGGCGCTGCGTTTCAGCTGGCTGCGCAAGTTCTTCGACAGCACCCGCTCGCCGTCCGCGAGGTCGGCCAGCGCGACATACGGCGCCCGGGAGCACACGCGCCGGTCGCACGCGATGCCGAGCTCGCTCGCCGCGCGCTCGACGTCCGCCGCGGTGGCGCCCTCGGCCGGCAGCTCGCGCATCTCGAGCGCCGTCCAACCGCTGAGCGACTGCGTGCACCACGTCAGCATCGAGCGCGCGAAGCTAGAGCGCTGCTCCGCATCGACGGCCGGGATTTCGATCGCGTCGAACCACGGCGCGCCCGCGATCTCGAGCTTCTTCAGTCGGATCCTGCCGATCCGCCCCTCGCCGAGCGTCAGCGGCAGCCCGGCGACCCAGCGACCGGCGCGCGATTCGACGGCGAGGAAGATGCGTCGATCGGCCGGCGCTGTGCGAGCCCAGCTGTCGAGCCAGTCGCTGCGCAAGAAGAACGCGCCGCCTTCCGAGTCCGCCAGCAGCTCGTCCCACCGCGCTCGGTTCTTCTCGAAAACGTCGCGCCCTTCGAAGACCTCCATGTGCCTATTCACCAACTCTACGACGGTGGCCGGGCCGAGGCGATCACGCGCTCTTCAATTGGGACCGCGCGAATGCTCCCATGGCGCCATGCAACGCTTCGCCATGCTTCTCGCCGCGCTTCGTCTCACGGCCGTGTGTCTCGGCCTGGTCTTTTTTTCCGCGTGCTCCGACGATGCGCCGCCCAGCGTCGTCCACTCGGGCACGTCGGACGTTCTGGCGCGCGAGGTCGCGGCCGCCCACTTCGCGGAGGATCAGCTCGAGGAAGCGCGCAACGCGCTCGCACCGCTCGTCGCACGCGACAAGCCCGCGCCCGAAGACTTGCTTCGCGCGGCCATTGTGGAACTCGGATTGCACGCCAGCGACCGCGCGCGCGAGCTCCTCGAACGCGCGACGCCGGCGCTGCAGAGCTCTCCGGCGCTCCACTACAACCTCGGTCAGCTGACGTACTTCGACGGCGAGCTCGCGCTCGCCGCGCAGCATTTCGCACGCGCCAAGGAGCTCGCTCCCGACGACTTTCCCACGCGTTTGATGCTGGCGAAGTGTCTCGTCGACACGGACGAGGCGGCGGCCGAGAAAGAGCTGCGCGCGCTCGTCGCGATCGGTCCAGAGAAGAGCGGCAGCTTCCATCTCACGGCGCTCTATGTCTTGGGGCGACTGCTCCTCATCCACGGCGGCGACGACGAAGCGGCGCGCCAGCAGCGTGACGCGGAATCGCACGCGTTCCTCGAAGTTTGGAGCCGTCTGAAAGCGCAGGGCCTCACCGATCCCGGGCCGGCGGACGTCGAGCGCGGGAACTTCGGTCGACTCGACTTCCCCGCGCGCGAAAAACGGCATGGGGCGCGCGCGCCGACGGCGCCGGCTTTCGCGTCGACGGCCATTGTCGTACCCGAGCTCGCGAACGCACGCGGCATCGCTGTGCTCACGCGTGCCGAGGATTGGACGGTCGAGGACAAGGACGGAAAGGTGGTCCGCTCGAACGTCGGCCTGCCGGGCGTCGTCGCGTGGGGCGCGAACGGGATGTTCGCCGTCGAACCCGGCAAGGACGGAAAGTTCGCTGCGCGCAGGCTCACCGACGGCACCGTCGACATGCTCCGCGCATTCGACCTCGAGCGCGACGGCGATCTCGACTACTGGATCGTCACGGGTGGCAAAGTCGAGCTCCACATCGCGGAGGGTGACGGACTCACGGCCGCGGCGAGCGCGCTGCCCGAGCTCGCGGGCCGCATCGACGACCTCGAGCCCGTCGACTTCGACCACGACGGCGACCTCGATCTGCTCCTCGTCGGCCAGTTCGGAACGCGCATCTGGCGCGACGACGGCGCGGCGGTGAGCGGCGCGTTCCACGACGCGACCGCCGAGAGCGGGCTCGATTCGAAGTCGGCGGCGACGTGGTGCGCGATCGAGGACTTCGACACCGACCAAGACGTCGACCTCCTCATCGGCGGGCCGGAGCGGACGGTGCTGTACGACAATCTGCGCAGTGGTCGTTTCGGAGCAAAGGAGGGCGTGCTTCCACCTGGGTTGCGTCTCTCGCACCGCCCGCTCCTCGCGGATTTCGACGGCGACGGTCGACCGGATCTCGCGATCAGCGAGGGTGGGCGCATGCTCCTCTGCGCCGCGCCGGGCGGCGTGCTCAAGCCGGTGGCGTTGAAGAGCGCTGCGGAACAGTGGCCGAAGTCGGTGATTCCCGCGTGCGTCGACGCAGACCTCGACGGGCGGCTCGATGTCGTGTGGAGCACGACGGACGCGACGGTGCACGGGCTCGCGGCGGCGTGCACCAGCGACGAAACCCAGTTCACGATCGCCGGCGCGGGCAAGGAAGGAATGCCGCTCGCGCTCGCCGACGTCGACGGTGACGGCGCGGTCGATCTATTGCGCGTCAGCGACAAGGGACTCGAGATCTTCCGCGGCGAGAAGCGCACCGCGCGCGGCATCCACGTCGCGCTGCGCGGAATGAAGGACAACCGGCGCGGCGTCGGCGCGATCGTCGAGACGCGCGCCGGCGACGACTACCAGCGCTGTTTTTGGACCGGCGAGCCCCTGCTCGTCGGCATCGACACTGAAAAGAGCGCCGCGTGGATCCGCGTCACGTGGCCGAACGGCGTGATTCAGCACGAGCTCGGCATCGCGGCCGGATCCGATCGCCTGATCGAGCAGCGCGAAGGCCTCATGGGCTCGTGCCCCTTCCTCTACACGTGGAACGGGACGCGCTACGAGTTCGTCACCGACGTGCTCGGCATCACGCCTCTCGGTCTGCCGATGGCGCCCGGCATGTTCGTTCCGCCGGATCACGACGAGTACGTGCTCATCCGCGGCTCGCAGCTCGCGCCGCGCGACGGGATTTACTCGATGCAAATCACCGAGGAGCTGCGCGAGGTGACGTACCTCGACCGCGTGCGCCTCGACGTCGTCGACCATCCCATGGACGCCGAGATCTACCCCGACGAGCGCTTCACCTTTCCGCCGTTTCCCACGCCGCATACGCACACGGTCGTCGCGCCCATCGCGCCGAAGCTCGTGAAAGGCAGCGACGGCGTCGATTGGACAGGCGAGCTCGCCGCGATCGACGGACAGTTCGCCGCGCCGTTCCGTCCGTACCGCGGCGGCGATCCCTTGGGTCCGACGTGGGGCGGACAGTTCCTCGGTCTCGCGCCCGAGCATTCGCTCGAGCTCACGTTCGAAAGCGCGTCGATCGCGAGCGCGAAGAAGCTGCGACTCGTGATGACCGGCTGGTTCTACTGGACCGACGCGAGCGTCAACATGGCGTCGAGCCGCACGCCGTCGATCCACTTCGTGCCGCCGATCCTCGCGGTGCCCGACGGAAACGGAGGCTGGAAGGACACCGGTCCGCCGATCGGTTTCCCCGCCGGCAAACTGAAAAGCATGGTGCTCGACGTGACGGATCTCCTCGTGCGCGACGATCCCCGCATTCGCCTCACGAGCACACTGCGTCTCTACTGGGATTCGATTCGGCTCGCGACCGACGACGACGACGCGCCGCTCACCGTGACGTCGCTCGAACCGGCGTCGACGAAACTGTGGGAGCGCGGGTTCAGCGAGCCCAGGCCGCTCTTCGGCGAGCACGCGCTCGATTGGTTCGAGTGGGAGCACCTCGCACCGTTCGCGCGCTGGAATCAGACGCCGGGCATGTACACCCGCCTCGGCGACGTGCTGCCGCTCACCGCGGACATCGACGATCGCTTCGTCGTGATGGGCGCGGGCGATGCGCTCGAGATCACGTTCGATGCGAAGACGCTCCCGCCGCTGGCGCCGGGATACGCGCGCGACTACCTGCTCTTCCTCGACGGCTTCGGCAAGGACCGCGATC
>JANLUN010000106.1:0-2693 GCA_031363505.1 Planctomycetota bacterium
CGGACACGAACGCCGCGCCGGCGCTGAACATCAGCCCGTTCTGCGTCCACATCCTCAGCAAGAAGACTTACTTCCTGCGCGGACCGCCGATGGAGGAGTCCGACATCCTCGACGGCAGCCGCAGTTGCTGGTGCCGGCGTACCATGCACATCCTCGGGCCGGACGGCGAAGTCGTCCACCCCGAGGAATGTCGCGCCGGGCGCAGCTGTTTCGAGTCGATCCTATAGACTGGTCCTTCGGCCGGGCGCTCGGTCGAACCGCCGTTCCATAGGAAGGACCCCATGATCCACGTCGCAGCTCTCGTGCTCAGTCTTCCGTTCAGCGCCGGTGCGGTGAGGGACGTCGAGCCGCGCGGGGCGTACGTGGAGGCGCGCACGGCCGCGGTGTTCGCGGGTGCGTGTCACTTCGGCGGCCAAGCCACCACGCAAGGGCGCGGCGCGCTCCTCGCCTGGCACTTCGACGGAGGCGCGCACCAAGGGGTCGAACTCGCCGGCGTGAACGTGATCGCGGTGCTCTCGGCCGCCGACAACTTGGCCGATGCCGGTGTGAAGCGTCGCTCGTGGATCTACGTGTCGGACGCTGCGCAGCCGAAGGCGCGCGACGCCGCGGTCGATTGGCTGCGCACGAACCGCTCGGAGCTCTTCGGCGCGGTGGAGAGCGTGCGCGCCGTCCCGCTTGCCGTGTCGATCGAGGCCGAGCGCTATGCCGTTCGCTCTGATGTCGGTTTCGCGTTGAAGGGCGCCACGTTGCCCGACCGCGCGTGCTGCAGCATGCCGTTCAACGTGTGGTACCGGCCGTTCGTCGCGCTCGAGAAGGCGATCGTCGGACACAACGACGAGTTCCGCGTCAACGATCGAACGGTGGGCGAGCGCTGGTCGCGTCCGGACGAGAACGCGGCCTTCACGGGTCGGTTCGGTGGAGCCGCGGTGACGCGCGCGAAGGACTGAGCGAGTCCGCCGGGCGCGCTCTGCGCTCGGACCTCACGGGACATCCATGCGCGCACGCACGCTACTCACCTCGATTGCCGCGGGCGTGTGCGCGTTGGCGGGATGGGTGGCGTGGAATCTCGAGTCGGAAGTGGAGTGCGTTCCGCCGATCGCGAGAAGCGAGGCGCACCCGGCGTCGGATCTCGTCGCAGCGTCGCCTTCGCTTGCGAGCGCTGCAGCAGATGCGCCCGATCTCGCGCTGCCGACGCTCGACTCCCGGGCACCTTCCGCGGCGCGTCGCGCCGAGGGTTGGCCGATCCTGGATCCGGACGCGCTGCGGAGCGTGCGAGGTCGTGTGCTCGACGCGCGCACGCGCGAACCGGTCGCGGGCGTGACGTTGTCGCTGCTCTCGCGCCGGCCGTGCACCACGACCGTGATCACCGACGCGCAGGGATGTTTTCACACGCCGCCCGAGCTCGCCTCCGGCGTCGTGTCACTCCTGCACGTTCCCGCCGCCGACAACCCGCGCTTCGCGGCGCGATGGGAGCTCGAGCCGTCGCAGTTCGTGCTCTCCGCGCCGCTTCATGGTGAGGTCGAGCCGCAGGTGCACTTCGTCGACGTCGCCGCGTCCCCGCCCGAGCGCGTTCTCGAAGTCGCGATCCGGATGCCCGACGGATCGCCCGCTCCGTCGGCCGCGGTCGTGCTCACCTCGGGACGACGCGATGCGCGGTCCGTGTTCCATCCCGAGCGCCGTGACTTCGAGAGCAGCGACGCGTTCGGCCGCGCGCGCTTCGCGCTCTTCGAGCAAGCCGCCGTCGAGAACACGATCCAGCTCGAAGCCGATCAAGGTGGGTCGCTCGCGAGCGAGGTGCTCGAGCTCGACCCGCCGTTCACCGGCAAAGCGCTGGTGCTCGAACTCCATCCGGGTGCGGTCGTCACGGTGCGAGCGAAGAACGACGAAGGCCGGCCGCTGTCCGGAGTGTCCGTGTGGGTGTCGACGCAGGACGACGAGCGCCGCTCACGCGGCCGCGCGGGAGACACCGACGGACGCGGGGAAGCCGTGTTCACGGCGCTGCGCGCCGCGTGCTACAGCGTGAGCGTCGTGCACCCTCTCACTGGAGAGACGCTGTCGCGCTCCGTCGACGTTCCGCGCGGCGCGCACGTCGCAGTCGATGTGCACCTGTCACTCGCGAACCTTCGTCTCGCGCTCGCGGGCAGCGTGGTCGACGAACTCGGATACCCGCTCGCGGGAACGCGCATCGCCATCGAGCCCGGGGGTGAGCCGGCCGTCGAGCTCACCACGAGCGCTGACGGACGCTTCGAGTTCTGGACGCGTCCGTGCGCGACGCTTGGACTCTCCGCCGGCGGCGGATTCCTCGACGACGAATACGAACCGTCGTTCCAACGCTTGCCGTTCGGAACGCGCGAGCTGCGCATCCAGCGACGCCGGACGCTCGAGCTCGTCGCGCGGCCTTTCGTGGCGTGCGACGACGCGACCGGCGAGACCGTGAAACCGGCCGCGTTCACGCTCTTTCACGGCGAGTTCTCGGGCGGCGGCGCGAACGGCGTGCGCATCGACGCCGCCGACGGAGTCGCACAGATCCAGTTCAAGCTGCACGAGCGCACGCGCTACGCCGTCGACGCGCGCGGTTACTTGCGTGCGGAGGGATTGCTCGAGGAACTCGTCGCCGCGCATCCGATCGGACGGCCGCTCTCCGTCGAGCTCGAGCGCGGCTTCGAACGCCTCGTCGTCGTGCGCGATCGCGT
>JANLUN010000107.1:0-9070 GCA_031363505.1 Planctomycetota bacterium
GATCGCGGGCCCCGTCGGGACCGATCAAGAAGAGCTCGGTCTGATCTTTCGCGCGCTCACCGAAGTACGGCGGCGGCGTCCAGATCCGGCCTTCGAGCGTGGCCGCCGCGGCATCGATGAGTTGCCAGCGCGGATCGTTCGGCGCGGCCTTCAACGCCGCCGCGATTTCGACGTTCGCGACGTCCTCGCGGTCGGCGAGCAGATCGACGATCGCCGCGTGCATCGGCGCCGGATCGAAACCGCTGAAGCGCAGAACGGATGCGGCGGACGCGAGCTCGTGGATGCGATCGTCGTCGATGCACGCGAGCATCGTGATGAGCTCGGCGCTACCGGTGGTGTCGAACGCTTCGGCGCGTTCGAGGAACGCCTCGACCGCCTCCATGTCGCCGCGACCGAGCGCGGCCGCGGCGCGCCGCACCAAGATGTCGCCGCTGCGCGTCTTGGGATCGTCGTCGAGGCGCTCGAGCAATCGGTCCGCGGCCACGGCTGAGCCGCCCGCGAGCATCCGGTCCGCGAGCGCCAGCCACTCGACCGGCTCCGGCGCCGACATGCGCACGAGCGCGCTCGCCATCTGATCGACGCGCTTGTGGTCGTGACACTCGATCGCGGCCTCGAGGAAGAGATCGAGCGAAGTCTGCAGCGCCTCGCGTGTGCGCGCGAGCGGCACGAGCTCCGCGAGCGCGGCTTCGGGCTCGCCCAAGTCGAGGTGCAGGCGCGCCGCGAGGCGGATGCCGTCGGGACCGAGTGTCTCCGCCCCGAGCTCTTCGAGGATCGTGAGCGCACGGCGCTTCTCACCGCGCGCGGCGAGCGTGCGCGCGACGACGAATCGTCCCGCGTGATCGGGGTCCGCGTGCATGAGCCGCACGAGGTCGCGGTACGCGAGCGACTCGAGCGGAATCGTGCGCCGGATCTCGGCGCTCTTTTCGTCGGGCCCGACGAGCTCGAGGCGCGCGAGGAACAGGTTGATCACTTCCCGCGTGCGTCCGAGTTTTTGCGCCAGCTCGATCTCGAGATCGAGTCCGGGCAGGAAACCGGGCACGATCGTGAGCAACTGTCGCACGTGCGTCGATGCGCGCTCGAGATCACCGAATTCGATGTACACGCGCGCCAGCGACCAGAGTTCGTACGGACTCGATTCCTCGGCGAGGCTGTAGCCGCGACCGGTGGCGATCGCCTGCCGCACGAGGTCGAGGTCCACGCCGTTCGCGGAGAGCTCGCGGTCGCCGAGCTCCTTCCACGTCGGCAGCAAGGCCTCGGATTGCTTCGGCAAGAGCGCCATCCCGCGCGCCCAACGCAGTTCCGGCTGGACGAGCCCGCCGCGAGCCGCGGCGAATTGCAGACGCGCGAGCCTGAGCCAGCGCGCGCCGTCACCGTCCGGATCGAGAGCGACCGCGCCTTCGAGCGCTTCGCGTTCGAGCGCGAAGTCCTCGAGATTGCGCGACGCACGCGCGATCTCGCGCCACGCCACCGCGCGCGCATCCGGGAACGGCTCGCGCGACTTGCTCGCCGCGTAGCGCTGGAGCTTGAAGCGCCCGTCGCTCATCGCGCCGCTCGACAGCTCGCACAGACCAAGGTACAGCTCGGCGGAACCGTCGCCCGTTGCCTTGAGCGCCTGCGCGGCGACGGCCAGCGGACGCCAACGCTGGGTGCGATACAGCACCTCGCAGCACTCCGAGAGGAGCGCCTGCGAACCTCCTTTGCGAAGGCCCGTCCAGATCGTGGCCAGCTCGGACGCGTAGCGCAGACGTCCCTGCTTCTTCAGCTCGCCGATGACGAACGTCATCGTCGCCTCGTCTTGGTGCAGCGCGTGCCCTTTCATCGCGGTGAGCGCGAGCTCGAGCGCGATGTCGACCTGATCCGCGCGTCGATACAGCTCGAGCAGTCCCGCGAAGGACCGCGGCCGGAAGCCGGCACCCAGGCTGCTCGCGAGCACCGCGCGGGCCTCGGCCAAGTGAACAGCGGATCGGTGCGCTGCGTCGAGCGCCGCTTCCAGCTTCGGCTCATCGCCTGATCCGAACAGCGGGCGCAGGTCGTGATGGAGCGCGACGCGACGCGGATCGCCAGGTTCCCATCCGGCGGCGCGCATCACGAGCGCGCTCGCACGCTCCGCGTCCTCGGCGACGAGCGTCTTCTTGAAGATGCCGAGGCATTCCTCCAAGGCCTTCTGCGACGCTCGCTTGTGCAGATCGCCGAGCAGCGCGACGCCTTCGGCCCACTTCGGGTCTTCATCCGTGAGCCGCTGCACGCGCGCGAGGCCGGCCGAAAAATCGCCCTCGCGGACGTCGATCTCGACCAGCTGGCGTTCGATCGCACGGTCGTTCGGGCGCGTCTCGAGCACCGCGGAGAGGTCCGCGCGCGCGCGATCGAACGCACCGACTTCGAGCAGTACTCCCCCGCGCGTCTCGCGAATCTTCGTGACGAGCGCCGTGTCGCCGGCCGCGATCGCGTTGTCGAGCGCGATGTCGAGGTTGGCGAGGGTCTGCTCCTTGTCGTAGCGCCCGGACGCGATCTTCGACTCGATCACTTGGAAGAAGTCGTTTGGCGTCCGCCCGGTCTGGCGGGACACCATCGCGCCCACGGCGACGACGATGGCCGTTGCCAAGACGAACAGGAGGGTCGTGGTCCACTTCATGGGCGCGCGCGGGGCAAAGCCTCTAGCCCCCCCGGCTAGGGAAGTCCAAGAGCTTGTACTTCCTCATCTTGTTGAACAACGTCGTGCGGTTCAGGCCCAGCATTGCCGCGGTTTTTTGACGGTTCCCGCGGTTCTCTACGAGGCTCCGGCGGATGATCTCACACTCCGGGCCCTCCAAGGCTTTCTTGAGCGACCCTGGCCCGCCCGTCGCGAGCGCCGCGAGCGAGTGCAGCACGGCTTCGCCGGCGGAATCGGCGGCGTGCGGTTCGCGCTGGAGCTCGCTGCCGAGGTCGGCCGTGCCGATCTCCGCGGCCGGGCACAGGAGCACCGCGCGCTCGACGCAGTGTTCGAGCTCGCGCACGTTGCCCGGCCAAGGATAGCGCAGAAACAGCGCCAGGCATTCCGGCGACAGCGTGCGTGCCGGGCGCGCGTACTCCTCTGCGAAACGCGACACGAAGTGCGCAGTGAGCAGCGCGATGTCGGCCGGACGCTCGCGCAGCGGTGGGAGGTGCAGCGCGACGACGTGGATGCGGTAGTAGAGGTCCTCGCGGAAGCGTCGCTCGCGCACCTCGCGCTCCAAGTCGCGGTTCGTGGCCGCGATCACGCGGACGTCGATCGTGCGCGTCTTCGTTTCACCGAGTCGTTCGAACTGCCGCTCTTGGAGGATGCGCAGGAGCTTGACTTGGAACTCCAGCGAGCTGCTCGCGATCTCGTCGAGGAAGATCGTTCCGCCGTGCGCGGCCTCGAACTTGCCCGGCTTGTCGCGCATCGCACCCGTGAACGCGCCGCGCGCGTGGCCGAACAATTCGCTCTCGAGGAGCGCGTCCGGCAGCGCGCCGCAGTTGACCTCGACGAACGGCGCGCCGGCGCGGCTCGATCCGGCGTGGATCGTGCGCGCGAGCAGTGACTTGCCCGTTCCGCTCTCGCCCTCGATCAGCAGTGTGGCGCGCGTGTCGGCGAGCGCCTCCACGGTCTTCAGCACGCGCTGAAACCCCGGGTCGCGCGTCACGATGTTGCCGATCTCGAAGCGCTGCGAGAGGTCCGCGCGCAGCTTCCTGTTCTCGTCGCGCAGCGCGCGGTTCTCGAGGCCGCGGACGAGCGACACGAGCACCTGCTCCTCCGACACGGGCTTGCACAGGTAGTCCGATGCGCCGCGCCGCATGCTCGTGACGGCGTCGTCCACGGATCCGAAGCTCGAGAGGACGATCACCGCCGGCGCCTGCGACGATCGGAGCAAGGCCTCGATTTCGTCGCG
The DNA here is from genome assembly GCA_031363505.1 of Planctomycetota bacterium. Taxonomy (GTDB): domain Bacteria; phylum Planctomycetota; class UBA1135; order UBA1135; genus JANLUN01. The sequence continues at coordinate 3,888 of JANLUN010000107.1, forward strand.
CCCCAGCGTGTCCTGGTCGCACACGCACGCGTCGAAACGCTTCTCGGAGAGCAAGCGATTGAAGCGCTGCGAAGTGGTCGCGACGTCGGGAGCGTGGCCTGCGTCGCGGATGCGCTCCGAGAGCTCGCGTGCGAAGCCTTCGTCGGCGTCCACTATTAACACGCTCGCGCTGGAGACGACGCTGGCGCTGGGGACGTTTTCGGACGCCATGTCGATCTTTTTCGACACGTCGGGCACCGCGAGTTGAACGCGGGCTAGGCGGCGGCCTCGAGCGCGACACGGTCCCAGGGAACGTGCTCGAGCGGGGCCGAGAGCAAGAGGACGTCGCCGGGACCTCCGGCTCCCTGTGCCCGATCGATTTCCGTTTGGATCTCGGCGGCGAGCGATTCGAGGAGCGGCGCGAGCTCCGTGTCGATCCAGAGGCACAGCGTGACGTCGTCGTTCGGGCCGTGCTGCGCGAGGAAGCGCTGCAACGGCGTGCGCCAGTCGTCGTGCTCGCGCGCAACGGAACACAGGACGACTCGACTGCGCGAGCCGGCCAGCCAGTCCGCCGGCAACTTCAGTCCGAGTTGCGACAGGATGTTCGCGAGCAGGCCAGGCGCCGCACGAAGCGGTGAAGATTCGCGTTCGAGGACCGAACGACCGACGACCGCGAGGTCGCACAGCTCGCGCGCGCGCTGCCGAGCGTTCGCGACGAGTTGCTGCGCCTTCTCCACGTCCGCTGCGCTCGCAGTTCGGCCGATCAGCACGGCCGTGTGTACGTCCACGAGCTCACTCGTTCCGAGCGGGTCGATTGCTGCGACGGGCACCCCGCGCGCCATCGCATCCAAGCACGCCAGCGGGAATGCGTTCGTCGTATCGTTCGAGACGTACACCTCGGCGGTCTCGCGGATCGCCGACCACGGAGCCGAAGCGTCGACGCCGGGGTGCACGACGTGGACACGGCCGCGAGGCAGGCCGGACGCGGTCAGGAGCTCGCGTTGGAAGTGCGTCGTGACCCAGACCTCGTCGAACGGCAAGAGGATCTCGAGATCCTGCTCCTCGAACCGCGCGAGCGGCCAATCGATGTACGCGACCCGGCGCTTTGCCATCGGTGTTGGATGCTGCGTGAGCGAGCGCGCGAGATCACGGAGCGGCGCGTGGTGCACGACCGTCGCGCCGCGGAGTCTCACGGGAGCGTCGAGGATCGCTCCCAGGTCGTCGAGCTCGCCGGCGACGTTCTCCTCGTTCGGCCGACGCGTGTCGATCGCGCCGATCCCGGCACCGGCGAGTCGCAGGCTGCGCAGAAGATTGCGGGCGATGTGTCCGGTGCTCTCCGTGCTACGAATCGGTGCGACGACGACGTACGACTGCATGATCAGGAGTTCCTGAGTGCGAGCGCTTGCGCGCGACTGTGAATGCACGTCGCGACCTTGCGGCGGTCGTAGCGATCTCGGACCTCGCTCTGCGCGCGCTCGCCGCGGCGTCGCGCTTCGTCGCGATCGCGTGCGACGCGTTGCAGCAGCTCGACGAGGTGCGCGCAGGAAGGTTCCGCCCAGGAATGACCACGGAACAGCGGCGCTTCGACGCAGGCCGCCTCGGGCACCGGCGCGAGCTCGAAATCGAGCAAGTAGCTGTTCTCGTCGTCCATGTACTCGAGGTTGCCGCCGAAGCGCGTTCCGATCGTCGGGAGTCCCGCGGCCATCGCTTCCATGTACGGACGGCCCCAGCCTTCGCCGCGGCTCGGCATGACGTACGCGTCGACCGAGCGGTAGAGATGTTGCACGCGCTCCTCGCGCCAATCGCCGGCGAGGCATACGACCGGGGGCAGTTCCTTGCGCGATCGGTCGAGCTCCTCGGTGAGGAAGCGCTGCACGCGCGAGGTGAGCTCCCCGGGGGAGAGCTTCGCCGACGAAGTGAGCTTCAGATACAGCACGACATCGTCGGAGGAATCGAAGGCCGTCGTGAACGCGCGCAGGAGCACGTCCCAGCCTTTGCGCAAGCTCCAGTCGAACATCGAGAGGAACGCCAGCCCGCGCCGCTCCGGCAGGGGAAGCGGCTTTCGTTCGCAGGCTTGCGTCGCGCACGGCGAAAGAGCGCCCGGAACGACGTGAAGCTTCGCGCGGTCGACGCCCGATCGGGCGAACGTCTCGACGTTGAACGCGGACGGGACCCAGATCTCGTCGAGCGCATTGCACTTCTCGACCCACGCGGCCGGCAGGCGGTCGGTCTCGAACATCGTGCGACCGACGGTGGCGAGCGCATCCGGCACGGGCTGGAAGCGGCTCGCGAAGTTGTGCTGCACCAGGACGTGGTTCGAGAGCTGAACCGTCGCGCGGAGACGATCGAGGCGCCGCTGCTCGTCTTCGCCCAGTTCCGCGCGCCGTTCGCTCCACTTCACGGGGATCGTGGAGACGAGCGCGCCGCACTCTTCGAGCCCGAGCACGAACTGCCGCGCTTCGCTCGCGTAGCCGCTGGGATCGTAGAGCGGAGCGTTCCACGCGATGTGCGTCGGTCGAACCGGCCGCGCGTGCGCTCTGCGCTTGCGTGAGACGAGATCCGCATTGAGTTTCGTGAACTGGCTCACGCTGCGTTCAGGTCCCCAGCCGGCGAAGATGTCCGCGCGCGCGCGACGCCCACGGGCACGTGCCTCGTCGCGCCGTTCGAACACCGTGCGCATCAGCGTGGCGGTGTGCTCCACGCTCGGTCGTGCCCAACGCTGATCGGCCGTGTAGTAAGCGTTCTCCGCGGTCTGCTCCGCACCGACGGGCTCGAGCTCCGCCACGTCGATCAAGTAGCTGTTCTCGTCCGTCATGAAGTCGAGCTGTCCGCCCCAACGCGTTCCAATGGTGGGCAGACCCGACGCCATCGCTTCCATGTACGGCAGACCCCACGCTTCACCGCGACTCGGGAGCACGAACGCATCGCCGGCCGCGTAGAAGTCGACCATGCGCTCCTCGGAGAGGAACTCGTCGATGAGCAGGATCGGCGGACAATCGCGCGCGCGCAGGCCGAGCTTCTTCAAGTGCCGTTCGATTCTCTGGCGCAGCGGCGGATCTTTGCGATATCCCGGGTACGCGCGGATCGCGAGGCACACGTCGTCGTCCTTCGTGAACGCACGCACGTACGCTTCGAGCAGCACGTCCCAGCCTTTGCGCAGCGACCATTGGAAGACGGAGAGGAAGGTGAAGCCGCGCTTGCCTGGGATCGCGTAGCTCGGGCGCGGTTCGCGGAACGGCGCGAGATCGAGCCCGGGTTGGAAGAGCCGCAGCTTCTCGCGCGGCACGCCGCCGGCGGCGAATGTCTCGAGGTTGAACTCGCTCGGCACCCAGACTTCGTCCATCGTCGCGCACTCGTCGGCCCAACCCGGCGGCAGACGGTCGGTCTCGAACATCGTCATGCCGACGTACGCATCGAGGCCAGGGTTCTGGCGGCGGTAGCGCTGGAACAAGCCCTCGCCGTTCCACGCGACCGGCGGATGAAAGCAGATGTAGGAACCGCTCTGCACCCGTTGGCTGATGAGTTGATTCCACGCCGCGGCTTCCTTCGGCCGGTCCGACATCGCCGCGGCGAACTCGCGGTCGAGGCCGTAACTCTGCAGCTCGACCTGCACACCGCTCTCCACGAGCGCGGGCAAGACCATGCGCGAGATGCGCGCGTAGCCGCTGTAGTTGAACGGTGCGGCGGCCCAGCGAACAGGCGGGCACCTCGGCTGCGCGGAGGGAGTGCGCACGGCGTCACTCGATTCACGTTCGGCGAGCGCCGCGAGACGTTCCTCGCACGCATCGGCCGCGTGTTGCCACGTGAACCCGCTGCGGATGCGTTCGCGCGCGACCCAGCCGCGTTCGCGCGCGCCCTCCGGATCGGCGTGCACTTCGCGCAGCATGCGCGCCAGCGCGGCGCCGTCGGGCTGCGCGAGCCACGGCTTGTCGACGGTGGCCAGCTCGCCGATGCGCGCTTCCGGCATCCGAAACTCGCGCGCCGGGATGAGCCACGCGCACGCGTCGTCGCAGAAGTCGAGCGCCGCGCCGCGGCCGGTGACGATCACCGGCAGTGCGCAAGCCATCGCTTCGGCGATCGGCAGGCCGAATCCTTCGCCGAGATAGGGGTGCACGAGCGCGTCGCACGCGGTGTAGAGACCTGGCATCTCTTCGTCCGAGAGCGTCGAATCGAGATGCAGGATCTCGGGCGCTCCAGGTCGCGACGCGTACTCTCGAATTCGATCGCCGGCCGTGCTGCCTTTGTAGATCGAGCTCGAGCCCAGGTCTTTGATGACGAGGCACACATCGTCGTCGGCCGTGAACGCGGAGCAGTACGCGTCGAGCAGGATGTTGATGCCCTTGCGCACGATCGTTCCGCCGACGAACAAGAACCGGAAGCGCTTCGACGTGGCGAGCTCGAGACGCGGTGCGTCTGGCCGGAATCGCGCCACGTCGACGCCGCACGGGACGACGTGGACACGATCCGCATCGACGCCGCTCCGCACGAAGCAGTCGCGCACGTAGTGCGTCGCGACCCAGGTCTCGTCGACCACAGTGTTGAGCGGCTCGATCCACGCTTTCGGAAGGCTGCCGTACTCCCAGTGCTGCATCACGACGAGACGTCCGTGCGGGGGCGCGCGAAAATCCGGCGGCCAGCGATGGCGGACATGGAACTCGGCCGGGCGCGAGAGCTCGGCATTCACGGTGCGCGCCAGCGCACGGTTCCCATCGGTTCCGTGCGGCGAGAACGCCGCCGGCTCGAATGGCTTGAGCGACATCTCGTGCCCTCGCTCGAGCAGCACGCTGCACAGCTCGCGATTCACCAGCGCGAGCGAGTGGTGCACGAACTGCGTGCCTTCCCACGTGATCGCGAAGCGGTCCAGCGCGGTGCGCGCGGGCGGCGACTCGAGCAGTCTCGGCAAGCTAAGCGGCCTCGGCCACAGGACAGGCGAGCTCGCGCCGCGGCTTCTTGACGATCGCGGGAACGCCTGCGACGAGGGCGCGTTCCGGGACATCGCGCGTGACGACGCCGCCGGCGGCGACGACGGAGTACGCACCTACGCGGACACCCTCGATCAATGCAGCACCGGTGCCGAGGTAGGCGCCGCGCTCGAGCGACACGTGACCGGAGACGTTCACGCCCGGAGACACCGTGCAGTAGTCCTCGATCACGCAGTCGTGTCCGATCGTGCAGGCGAGGTTGATCGCGACGTGACGACCGAT
>JANLUN010000134.1:0-2767 GCA_031363505.1 Planctomycetota bacterium
CCGGTTACGTCGATTGGCATCCGTTCGAGCAACAGCTCTACGGCAAGGTCGAGCTCGGCGGCTTCCTCAAGGACGTCGGCCGCGTGCCGCCGACGTTCATGATCGAGGAGATGATCCACCGCAACGCGCTGTTCTGCTTGAAGCACGCGCGTCAGATGCCGCTCGTGAAGATCGAGGACGCGGTCACGACCGACCTCGGCGACGGAGTGCGCAGCATCGACGTCGTGTTCAAGAACGATCGCTTGATCCCGACGCGCACGGGTCGCGCCGCCGCGAAGAAGATCGGAGCGCCTGACGTCTACACGTGCGAAGGAAAGCGCGTCGAAGTGCTCGCCGGCGGCTTCCGAACGGATCGGTGGCATCCGGAAGAGATCGAGCTGGCGCAACGCGAGCCCGCGCGGCTCTTGCGCGAGCAGGGCATCCCCGGCCGCGGCGAAGTGCGCGTGCGCTGGATCGTGCGCGGGAAGGGCGAGCGCGTGACGATCGGTTGGAAGGGCGAAAAGGGCGCCGCGGTCACGCTGGACGTGAAGATCCAGTGACCGGCGGCGAGGCCGTGAGGATTCGAACTCATTCCACGCATGCCTGGCGGCGCGCTAGACACGCCCTCGGCTCTTGATCACTCCCGCCCCTTCCGCAATGCTCTCCGCGCCCAAGGGCATTCCCATGGTGACGAAGAAGGTTCACTGCGCCGACTGCCAGCACTTCCGGCAGGCCCCGTACGACGCTCCGCGCACCGGCTGCTACTTCCCCGACTTCATGCCGGGGAAGCAGAAGGACGCGTTCCTCAAGGAGCAAGAGCTCCCGGGCGACCACCGCCAGATCAACTTGCGCGGCGATTGCGCGAAATTCGAAGCGCGCGCGAAGCCGCGATCGTTTTGGAAGCGGATGCTCGCGGGCGAGTTCTAGCGAGCCGAGATCCGCAGCATCTCCTCGAGGTGCTGCTTCCACATCGCCGCGACCGTATGCGTTCCGTGACCGCGCGTCGTCGGTCCTGACGGGATCAGCACCGCACGTCCTTTCGGAACGCGCTTGATCTCTCGCTCGAGGATGCCGAGCTCCGGCGGATTGATGAGATCGTCGGCGAAATTGATCGCGAGCAACGGCGCGCGGATCTTCGCCAACCCGGCGCTCGGGTCGTAGTCGCGCGACGCTTCTACTTGGTAGAGCACGTCGTTCGCGTCCGTGGTCTGCATCGCTTTCGCGACCATTCCGTCCAGCACGACGTCGCTCTCCGCGAGCGTCGGCATCTGCTCCTGCCGCAACACGGGATTGCTGCCCACGAAGAAGAGCGTCTCGTGCGCGGTGCGCAGGCTCTCGGGTTGCTCGGTGTAGTCACCTTCGCGCCATCCCGGATCGTTTCGGATCGCATCGATGATGATCCGGCGCCACACGCGATTGCGACCCGAGATCTGCGTCGGCAGGCTCGCGAGCGGCATCAGCGCGTCCATGAACTCGGGCTTGAGTTCCCCCCACAGCCACGTGTGCATGCCGCCCATCGACGTGCCCATCACGAGGCGCAGATGATTCACGCCGAGGCCTTCCGTCGCGAGCCGGTACTGCGCCTCCACCATGTCGCGATAGCCGTAGCGCGGAAAGTGCGCGCGCAGCCCGTCGCTCGGTTTGCTCGATGCACCGTGACCGATCGCATCCGGGAGGATCACGTAGTAGCGCGCGACATCGAGCAACTCGCCGGGCCCGAAGAGTTCGCCGGCGAAGGACTCGTTGAGGAACTGCGCGCCGCTGCCCGTCGTTCCGTGCAGGATGAGCACGGCGTTCTGCACGACGCCTTGCGCGTCGCGCTCGGGCTTTCCGAGCGTCCGGTAGTGGAGGCGCAACTCGGGAAGTGTCTCCCCTGTCGCGAAGCGGAACTCCTTCAGGACGAAGTCGCCTTCGACGGGAGTCGGAACCTGCGCCGCGAGCTTGCCGACGACGAGCAACGCGACCACGAGCAGACACGACAACTTCGACATCCTCTTCCTCCACGCGCACGCCCCGACTGTTCGGAACGGAGACGGATGGTCGCACGTCGCGCCTAGATTCCAAGGCTCCACGCCAAGAAGAACGTGAAGTCGGGGCCCGCCGCAGCGATCGCATCCTCTTGGAAGCCGAACGTCAGCCGCGAGCTGTCGAGATCCCACGCAACCCCCATGTCGATCATCAAGAGCGGGCTGTCGAGCTCCTCGATGCTCACGTCGTGCGTCACGGTCGACGAGAACACGGCGCCCGTCACGAGCGACACGTCGTCGTTCCAGCGGTACTCCACGCCGAGTTGCGCGTCGAAAAGGTCGAGCGCGTCGACATCGTTCTCCTCGAAGGCCGACGGATCGCCCGTCAGCACGTAGTCGACCGCGGCGGTCCCCGTCCATCGACTCCACGACTTCTGCGCCAAGATCCCGGCGCCGGCGTCGATCTCGCCGTTGCCGAATCCACCGCTCTCCGATCCAGTCGGAAGCTCGATGCCCATACGAACCGCGAGCGCCGGACTCGCATCGCTCTCGTCCGCGATGCGATGCGTCAACACGATCGGGATGTCGCCCAGTCCGAACTGGTCGCCGTCCATCTCGTAGATCCGCCCGCCGTTCTTGCGAACTTCCATCTCGTGCGCGAACTCCGGGCGCTCGTCGCGGCCGCTGTTCGGCAGGAAGAACAGCGCGTGGAACTCCTCGACGAAGTCGTCGAGGAATCCGCTCGTCGAGTAGAGCGTCGGCACTTCGATCTCGATGTCCGCGCTCGGTGACAGTCCGTAGCGCACGCTCACGGCGTTGCG
>JANLUN010000172.1:0-9091 GCA_031363505.1 Planctomycetota bacterium
CGGCGCTCTTCGACTTCGTGCAGCAAGGCAAGGCCTTCGCGGGTGCGCACTGCGCGACCGACACGTTCTACAAGATCCCGCAGTACGGCGAAATGATCGGTGCGTACTTCGACGGTCACCCCTGGCACGAAAAGGTGAGCGTGAAGGTCGAAGATGCGGCGCACCCGGCGACGCGCCACTTGGGCGCGGCGTTCGACATCACCGACGAGATCTATCAGTTCAAGACGCCCTACGACCGCTCGAAGCTGCACGTCCTGCTCAGTCTCGACGCGGAGAAGACCGATCTCGGACGCGAAGGCGTGAAGCGGACGGATCGAGACTTCGCGATCGCGTGGTGTCGCGAGTACGGCAAGGGGCGCGTCTTCTACACCGCGCTCGGCCATCGCGCCGAGGTGTGGGCCGACGAACGATTCATGAAGCACATCGAAGGCGGATTCCTCTGGGCGATGCGCGCCGATTTGAGCGCGCCCGCGGAGCCGCAGACGCCCTCGCCGCGCTGATCAGCGGCCTTCGTGCACGAGCTCGTGCCGTGCCACCGAGGCGGCCGATTGTGCCGGGGCTACCGGGGCGAGTCCGAACTCGAGTCGATCGACCGCTGCGCGAGCTCGCGCGTACGCCGCGCGACTCGACGTCGGATGCGTCGCCAGCGCGAACGCGAGGTGCGGCGCGACGTCCGGATGAGGCGGGGCGTACATGCGACAACCGGCGTAGACGCCGAGACCGATCTGGATGTCGTCGCCCTCGGTCTCCGCGATCTCGGCTGGCGTGGGAACGCGTTCGACGATGCGATCGGCGTAGCACGATGCATACGCGAGCGCGGCGTGCTTTCCGCGCTCAACCACGGGCGGAGTCGTGTGGCCGAGCGCCATGCGAGTCGCCTCGAGCTCGGGCTCCAGCCCCGCGACCGCTTCGAATAGATCGCCGAAGCCTTCGTCGCAGCCGAGCCGGCCGTTCACTTCGATGATCGAGGGCTGCCCGCGGTGCATGCGCATCTCGATCGAGAAGCCGGTGTTCGACACGCCGAGCGCCGCGAGCGCGGCATCGGAGGCGGCTTCGATCGCAGCGATCTCGTGCGGCGGCCGATCGGCCGGCAGAAGATACCCTTCGAGGTAAAAGCGCGGCGAGGTCGAGAGCACTTGCTCGGTGACACCGAACGAACGCACCTGCGATCCGACGACGAGTCCGTCGGTCTCTACCGGATCACCTCCGGCGAACGATTCGACGAGAAACTCGCTTCGCGGATCGCAGCCGAGATCGAATCCGGTGAGCGCGGCGAACTCCGACAGACGGCGGATGTCGGCCGACTTCGCGAGGCCGCGCAGCATGCGCTCGACCGCGACGTCGACGGCCTCTTCGTCTGGCACCAACGTGACGAGCCGCCCGAGCGCGGACGTGACGCCCTTGAGCATGATCGGGTAACCGATGGAAGCCGTACGCGCGAACGCGCGCACGCCGGCCGCATCACGCGCGAGCTCGAAGCGCGGCTGCGGCACGCGCGCACGCTCGAGCTCGCGGCGACACAGAAACTTGCTCGTGCACAGGAACGCAGCGTGCGGGGTGATGCCCGGCAGTCCGAGCGCCTCGCACAGCAGCGCGCCCGGAAGCAACGCGCCCTCCGATTGCGCGAGCACCGCGTCGATCTTCTGCGTGCGACGAAATCGGTCGAGGATCGACCACGTCTCTCGGACGCATTCGACGGACGGCAACTCGAGCACCTCGTCGAACATCTCGCGGTCCGAGTCGAGGATGTAATCGTCCGCGAGCACGACGCGGATGCCGAGCGTCTTCAAGAGTGCGCGATGTCGCCGCGTCTCTTGCTGTCGGAACGTGACCGAGCCCGGATAGAGCGCGAGGATCGTCGGCATGCGTCCCGAGTGTGGCGTCGGAGCGCGCTTCAAGATAGCTCGACGCCGAGCCAGCTTCCGATGCCGTACGTCGCGGCACCGGCGGCCGCTCCGATCGCGAGCATGCGCAGTCCGCCGAGCGCGGCGTTCTTGCCCGAGAACAGGCTCAGCACGGCGCCCACGACGAACAAGCTCGCCGCGGAAGCGGCTGCGGCCCATTCGACGCGGTGTTCGACGGTCGGCAGAAGGAACGGCACGAGCGGGACGAGCGCTCCCACCGAGAAGGCGATGAACGACCAGAGCGCCGCGACCAACCCGGATCCCAGATCATCGGGGTTCAGGCCGAGCTCTTCGCGCGCCAACGTGTCGAGCAGCTGTTCTTTGTCGCCGAGCATCGCGCGCGTCATCCGGCGCGCGTCCTCGATCGGAACGCCGCGCGCTTCGTAGATGAGCGCGAGCTCCTCGGCCTCCTCGTCCGGATAGCGCTCGAGCTCCGAGCGTTCCTCGCCGATCTGGTGCTCGAACAGCTCGCGCTGGCTCTGCATCGAGATGTACTCGCCGGCCGCCATCGAGAAAGCGCCGGCGAGCCAACCCGCGATGCCGGACATGACGATGACCGGCGCGCTCGCGGCTGCGCCGGCGAAGCCCAAGATCAGGCTCGTGTTCGAAACCAAGCCGTCGTTCACGCCGAACACCGCAGCGCGCAGACGGCCGCCCGTTCCCGCGCGACCGTGGCGGCGGCCGATCTCGCTCGCGGAGACCGGCATCGGATGGCCGCTGACCAGCGAACGAGAGTACGCCGAGAGCCCGCGCACTTTCAGCGCTGCGAGCCACGGTCGCGTCTGTCGCACGCCGAGCCGTCGCGCCGTCGCGAGAACGACGCGCGCGCGCAGCGTGGGCCGGAACTGCGGCAGCGCTTGCGACGCACGCTCCACGTCGCTCGCGAGGATCGCGGCTTGTTCCTCGGCCGCCGCAGACAGCGCTGTGAACATCCGCGCTTTGGTCGGATCGCATTCACAAGTAGCGAGCCCGCGGTAGATCCACGCGGACTGCTTCTCCTCGTGCCAGCGCTGCAGCGACGACCCCGACGACCCCGATGAACCCGATGACATCGGGAGGGATCCTGCAGCATGCGCGAGGTCGCGTCCATCGGGCCGCGGAGGGGCGCTAGGAAAGGTGCTGTTCGGGAAAAAACGCGGACGAAGACCGCCGGCGACTGTCCGGGATCGGAAACGACCTATACATTACTTCGCCGCCGATCCCGCGCTCGATATGGGCACGGAACAGTCCGAGAAAGGAAAGACCGTCCATGCTGCTCACTTCGATCGCACTTTGCGCGCTCTTGTCGCCCCTGCCCGCCCCGCCGCCGACCACGCCGAACGTCGTCGTGCTCGAGGGACACGGCAAGCTGCCGTGGTTCACCGGCACGTTCGACGAGCTGCTCGCCAAGGCGAAAGCGAGCAACCAGATCATCTTCATCGACTTCTGGACCGACTGGTGCGTGTGGTGCAAGCGCTTGGACTCGGGCGCGTTCTCGGACGACTCGGTCGTCGAGGCGATGAAGGACGTGCTGTGCTACAGCGTCGACGCCGAGAGCGAAACAGGCGCGCCGCTGGCCGCGAAGTACAAGGTGAAGGGCTATCCGGCGCTGTTCGTGCTCAGCCCCGACGGCTCCGTCCGCGACAACATCGGCGGTTTCCTCACGCCCGATCAGTTCAAGACGGAAATGCAGCGCATGCGCGCGGACAAGGGCACGGTCAGCGATCTGCGCCGCCAAGTGGCCGAGGAGCCGAAGAACGTCGACCGCGTCTACGCGCTGATGCAGAAGCTGACGACCATCGGTGACGAAGAAGGCGCGCTCGAACAACGCAACGCGATTCCGAAGCTCGATCCCGAGGGCAAGTCGCTCGCGATGCACGAGTTCGCGTTCGAGAAGGTGATGGACGAGATCAACGCGGGTTGGAACGAGTCGCAGACGCTCGACGTCACCAAGGTGATCGTCTTCCTCGAGAAGGAGACGTACCCGACGGTTCTCTTCAAGGGCTGGTACAGCGTCTACAAGATGCACGGCTATCTGGCGCAGGAAGCGAATCAGAAAGGCCAAGCCGACGAAGCGAAGAAGCAGGAAGGGCTCAGCTTCCAAGCGCTCCGCAGCATCTGGAAGTACGCCGGCAAGGAAGAGCGCACCAACATCGGACCGCAGGTCGCGCTGGACTTCTTCCAGCGGCGTGCCGCGATCACCGCGGACGAGAAGACCTTCGCGCTCCAAGTTGCGAAGGACACGCACGAGCTCGCGCCGGACAATGCGGCCGCGGTCGCCGGGCTCGCCTGCTGTCTCTACATGAACGGCAGCAAGGACGAAGCGATCGCGAAGATCCAGCGCGCGATCGAGCTCGACCCGGCGAACAAGAATTGGCCGCTGCGTCTGGCGGACTTCCAAGCCGGCAGCTGATCGACGCGTCAGCCGCCGCGCGTGTGCATCTCGAGGTGCGGATCGCGGCGTAGATCGGTGATCTGCACGAGCGGTTCGCGCCGCCCGTGCGCGAGCCGTTCCTCGGCGCCGCGGTCCGTGCGCGCTCGCCACGTGTGCTCGAGGAGCTGCGCGATCTCATCCGCGGAGTCTCCGCGCCGCAGCGGAGCGCGCAGATCCGTGCCGTGCGTGGCGTACAGGCACGTGTACCAGAGCCCGTCCGCCGTCAGCCGGCTGCGGTCGCACGCGCGACAAAACGGCGCGGTCGTCGACGCGATGATTCCGAACACGGTTCCGTCGGCGAGCATGAAGCGCTCCGCGGGCGCGGACGTTTCTTCGTGCAGTGGGTGAACGGGGCCGTACGCGTCTTCGATGCACGCGATGATTTGCGCGCGCGTCACGACGCGATCCATCGACCAGCGCGTCGCGCCACCGACGTCCATGTACTCGATGAAACGGATCTCGGCGCCCTGGCGCTTCGCGTACTCGAGCAGCGGCACGATCTCGTCGTCGTTGACGCCGCGCATCACGACCGTGTCGAGTTTGACGTTCCGAAATCCGGCCGGTGCCGCGGCGTCGAGCCCGGCGAGCACCTGGTCGAGTCCATTGCGCCGCGTGAGCTCCACGAAGCGCTCGGGCCGGAGCGTGTCGAGGCTGACGGTGATGCGTTTGAGTCCCGCGCGCGCGAGGTCCGCCGCACAGTCCGCCAGCATGAGTCCGTTCGTTGTGAGCGCGAGATCCTCGATCGCCGGCTTCTGCGCGAGCATCGCCACGAGCGACGCGAGATCGCGCCGCAGAAGCGGTTCACCGCCCGTGAGCCGCAGCTTCGTGACTCCGAGGAGCACGAAGACATCGACGAGCCTGGCGAGCTCTTCGAAGCTCAGGATGTCGGTGCGCGGCAGCCAACCGTATTCCTCCTCCGGCATGCAGTACGCGCAGCGCAGGTTGCAGCGGTCGGTGACCGAGAGGCGCAGGCTCGAAAGCGGCCGGCCCAGCGTGTCGGGAATCGGGATCGTCACGGGAGGTTTCGGTTCGTGCGTCAAGTGCCGCCGGCGAGGCCCGCATAACTGCGCTCGCGCGGAGCTGCAGCTTCGCACGGCAAGCCCGCGGCCTGCCAACCCGGCTCGACCACGCGACCGGTCGCGTCGCGCTTGCCCGAGAAGCCGCACGTCATGTTCGTGAGCGCGGTGTACCCCGCCGCGGTGAGCAGCTCGCACGCGTGCATCGAGCGCACGCCGGACGCGCAGCCGATCACGAGGTGCGCGTCGAGCGGGAACGTCTTCTGGATGACGTCGACGAAACGGGGGTTCGGCGCCATCGCACCGCGCGCGTCGCGGATCGCGAATGGGACATTGTAGGCGTCCTCTGGATGACCGGACTGGAACTCTTCCACGGTGCGCACGTCGACGTACTTCCATCCAGCAGGACCGTCGATCAGACGCTTGGCTTCGGTGGGGCTGACACTGGGATAGGGCATCGAGTCGACTCCTTGCCGGCGGCGCCGGAAGACTCGAATTGTAGCGCGTGGTTCGCCCGTACAACGGCGCGTGCACGGGCACTATCGTAGAGCCCATGCGTTTCTCCCGGATCGTTCGCGCGGCGTGCATGGTGCTCGGCGCCGCGCCCGCGCTGGCCGGCTTCGAAGTCGGGGCTGGGCATCCGGAGGACAGCACGGTGCGCGAGAAGCTCACCATGGCGCAGCGCATGCCTCCCAAGGAAGCGTGTGATGCGATCGAGAAGCTGCTCGAGGCCGACACATCGGAAGCCGATCGGCAAGCGTGTCTGCGCGAGCTCTCGAAGCGCTACGCCGCCGCGGCGGCAGTGACGCCGGCTTCGCCCGAGGAAGCGAGCGTGATCGACGAGCTGCGCCGGCGCAGTCAGCCGGTATCCGAGGTCATCCTCGGACGATTCGCGATCGTGCTCACGACGCAGGACTTCGCGCGCGATGCACGCGAGTCGAACCTGCTCGTGTGGATCGACCTCGCCTACGCCGTCTCGCGTCAACTGTTCGCCCACGATCCCGTCGCCGCAGCAGGGCGACGTCTGATCGTTTTCCCGGATCGCGACATCGCGTTGGGTTGGCACTTCGACGCGACGAACTTCTCGGTCGCCGTCGGTCGCGACGCCGCGAGCTACGGAACGTGGCGTCACGCCTTCGCGCGCGAGTTGACGGAAGCCTTCATCGATCGCCATCCCGCGCGCCATCATTTCAAGAACGGATTCCGCGCCGGCTGGCTCGAGTTCGGTCCAGCGTTCATCGCAGAGCGTCTGTCGTTCTTCGAAGGACCGTTCCGCGAGAAGTTCGAGACCGATCGCAAGGTGTTCGCGGGGAGCGTGCAATGGGACTACCTCGACACACGCCTTCCGATCGAAGAGATCCCCGGCACGAGCGCGGTCCCTGGTTTCCTCATGCGCCTCGCGCTGCTCGACGCGCCGGATCCGCAGACTCCCAATTGGCGGCCGTTCTTGAAGCTGTTTCGCGAGGCGCAACGCGCGCTGCCGGGCGGCGTGCCCGACTGCCTATTGCCGGCGCGGATGTCGCGCGACATCCAGCGCGCATTCGTCGCGGACCGCGTGCGCGCGACGCTGGCCGACTTCCGTTTCCCGCTCGACGGGTTCACCGCGAGCGAGCTCGAGCGCTGGGAGAAGCGCGCGGACGCGACCAAGCCTGGCGCGCGCGCCGACGTGAGCAAACTGGCCGAGGCCGAGATCGTGCTGCGCGGTTGGAAGTGGCTGGGCCCGATCGCCGATCCCAAGAAGCGCGAGCTCGATCTCGATCCGCTCGATGCGCCGAACTTCCAAGCAGCCGCGTCGCTCGAGTTCGGTGGCGCGACGCACGCCTGGAAGGACGACGTCGCGATCGACGACAACGGGTTGCTGCATGTCGCGTCGGGCGATGCGCCGGCGGTGGTGTACCTCAGCACGACGTGGCCCGAGTCGCTCCCGAAGCCTACGTCCATCTGGGTGTCGAGCTCGGAGCCGGTCGCGGTGTGGGTCGCGGGCGTGATGGTGCATCGCTCGCGCGAGCGTCCATCGGCCGGAGCCGAGGGCACGATGCGCGTCTTCCTCCCCAAAATCGCGCCCGGATCACCGGTGCTCGTGCACGCCGTGACGCGCGGAAAGCCGCTCGAACTCAGCGTGCGCGCCGGCGGTCCGACGCCGTTCGACTACGCGCACCGAGTCGAGGTGCGTTCGCCCGATGCGAGCCGGCGCCTCGCGGCGACGAGCTACCTCGGCTCACGTCGCGGTGCGGTGCAGCCGCTGATCGATCTCCTCACGGTCGCGCTCGGCGACAACGATCGCGTGGTGCGCGCGGCGGCCGCTCGGGCGCTCGGGGGACGGCGCAACGAGCCGAGCGCGATCGAGGCGCTCATCCAGCGCTGGGACACCGACAAGGACAGCCTCGTGACGAGCGCGATCCGCGCGGCGCTCCATGAGTTGACGTTCATCGACATCGAATCGAGCGCTGACGCGCACAAGTGGTGGCGCAGAGACGACGCGAAGCGTTGGAAACAGTCGTACTTCGTCGAGTGCGAGAGCGCGCCGTCCTTGGGAACGCTCGTCGGCGGCCGCGTGAGCGGAAGTCCGGCGGCGTTCGGGAACGCGTGCGTCGGCGGCGGCTTCGGGCAGAAGATCGTCGACGTGCTCGGCGTCGTGCTCGAAGCGCGCGCGTCCGCGCCGCATGTCCTGCGATTGCGCTACACGTGCGCGCGCGACGGCGGGCAGATCGCGGTCGGCGTGCGCCGCGGGGAAGAGACGATGTTCGTGCGCGAAGCGATCGAGCTCCCGAAGACGCGCGACTGGCAGACGTGGGCGTGGATCGACGTTCCAATCGGCGAGATGCGGCCCGGTCGTTACCGTGTCGAGTTGCTCCTTCCGAATGGACGCGTCGATTGCGACGTGGTCGGCTGGGTCGTGCGGTCCGAGAGCGAGAAATAGCCAGCGACCATGCGACGCCTTCTCGTCTTCAACTGCCACGAAGCGTGGGTGCACCAGCTCTCGGGGATCGGCTACGGGCTCGACATCATCGTCGGTCTGAAAGGCCGGTACACGGAGACGTGGGACACGCGCATGCGTCCCTTGCCGGCGGAAGCGCGCCTCGTGACACTCGCGGACGCGCTCGCGAGCTGCGTCGAGTACGCGTGCGTGATCACGCACAACATCACCGACCTCCTCGATGTGCGCACGATCGATCGGCCGAAGATCATCGTGCTCCATTCGACGCTCGAGGGCCGCGTCGAGAGCGAAGGTGCGACGATCGAACCGGAGAAGGCGCGTGAAGTGCTCGCGCGGTTCCTCGCGCTCACCGGCGGTCACGCGGTCGCCGTATCGGAGTTGAAAGGACGCTCGTGGAGACTCGAGGCCGACATCGTCGAGTTCGGGGTCGATCCCGACGCGTATCCGTCGCACGGCGGCGAGCGAGCGAGCGGTCTGCGCATCTCGAACTTGGTCAACCGACGTCGGTCGATCCTGATGCTCGACTTCCATGACGCGGCGTTTCGCGACGTGCCGATGACTCTCGTCGGTCACAATCCGGACATCCCGTGTGTCTCCGCTGCGTCGAGCTGGGACGAGCTGAAAGGGATCCTGCGCGCGCATCGCTTCTACGTGCACACCGCCGATCCGCGGCTCGAGGACGGCTACAACATGGCGACGCTCGAAGCGATGGCGGCCGGATTGCCGATCCTCGGCAACACGCACCCGAGCTCGCCGATCGAGCACGGTCAGAGCGGTTTTCTTTCCGACGATCCGGAGCGACTCCGTCGGCATGCGCTGG
>JANLUN010000175.1:0-1703 GCA_031363505.1 Planctomycetota bacterium
GATCGCGGCGCGTGCCTTCCAGCACGAGCTTCTCCTTGGCGACGCGATCCATCTCCTTCTCGTCCGCCGAGAGGAACACGTCGGCCTTGGCCGCGGCGATGATCTGCCGCGAGAGATCGCCGGACGAACCGAAGTTGAAGACGAGCTGGATCGACGGCGCGATCTCGGCGTAGTGCTTTTGAATCGTGTTCAACGCGTCGCGCGTGCTCGCGGCGGCGTAGATCGTGAGCTCGGTCTTCTCCTCCGTGGGGTGTGCGTTCGCCGGACGCGATGCATGAACAGGACTCGCGACGGCGAGCAGCAACGCGCTCCCCATCACGACGAATGACCGCAGGAAGCCGCGCCGGCCCAAGCTAGTCTTCATGATCTTTCTCAGAGTCCGGAGTGTAGACGTTGAGCACCCTGCGTTGCAGGATCTCGCGGCCGATCTCGGCGCGCGCGGTTCCTCGCTCTCGCGCACATCTCTCTCCCCTCGCGCACCCGATGACCGACACGAAACTGCTGCGGCCGCTCCATATGAAGGCGTCGCGCCTGCAAGCTGCCGATCGCTGATGAAGGCGATCATCGTCGGAGCCGGGTTCACGGGAACCATGATCGCGGTGCATCTGGCCCGCGAGTCTCGTCCGCCGTCGCACATCTTCTTGATCGAGCGCTCAGGCCGGTTCGGATCCGGCGTCGCGTATTCGACGCGCCACGCAGCGCATCTACTCAACGTGCCCGCGTGTCAGATGAGCGCGTTCCCGGACGACGACGGTCACTTCCTGCGCTGGGCCAAGCACCGAGATCCATCGATCCGCGACGGCGATTTCCTCCCGCGCCAACTCTTCGGTGAGTACATCCGCGGCGTACTCGAGCAAGCGCAGAGCGAAGCGCCGCGCGGTGTCTCGATCGAGTGCACCGCAGGCGAAGCGATCGCGCTCAGCACCGACGCAGCCGGTGGCGTCGTCATTCGACTCGCCGATGGTCGGTCGATCACGGGGGATTCGTGCACGCTCGCGATCGGCAACTATCCGCCCGCGGATCCGCCGTGCAAGACGCCCGAGTTCTATCGAAGCAAGCTGTATCAGCGCGATCCGTGGGCCGTGGACGCTCTCGAGGTCGATCCGCGCGCGGACCTGCTGCTGATCGGAACCGGTCTGACGATGATCGACGTGGTCATCGCCTTGGATCAGGCAGGACACCAAGGCGCGATCCGATGCATTTCGCGACGAGGACTGGTCCCTCAGTCGCATCGCGATCTCGCCGCGGCGCCCGTGCAACTTCCCGTTCCGTCGTCGCTCGACGACTGGCCGAGAACGGCATTGGGTTTACTGCGCGGCCTGCGCGCCGAGATCGTTCGAAACGGCCCGCGCGCGATCGAGTGGCGCGACATCGTGAGCTCGATGCGACCCGTCACCGCGTCGCTGTGGACTGCGCTGTCGCGTGACGAGCGACGCCGCTTCCTCAGTCACCTGCGTCCGTTCTGGGAAACGCATCGACATCGCGCTGCGCCTGCGATCGGACGGACGATCCAGCGGCTCCGAGACTCCGGCCGCTTGGATGTCATTGCCGGTCGAGTCGTGCAGTACGAAGTTCGGAAGGACACGGTGCTCGCGACGATTCGGAGACGCGGGAGTGGATCGAACGAAGTCGTGTCCGCGAGCCCGTTGGAGGTCATGACGTTCCAGAACGTCGTGAAGTCGCGGAAATTCTGGAGGTCTTCC
>JANLUN010000195.1:0-2620 GCA_031363505.1 Planctomycetota bacterium
TGCTTGAAGTCGCTGTAAGCCGTCGTCGGCTGCACCGCGCCGTGAAACTCCACGCCAATGTCGACACCGTTCCAGCGGGTCGATACGCGAAAGCGTGGCTCGAGAAAACTGGAACGTGGAAGGACGTGTCCGAGCGCGTGCTCCCCGGCGTCGACGTGCGCGCCGCGCTCGGCGCGGTCGAGTCCGCCGGTGCGCAAGCGGGCATCGTCTACAAGACCGACGTCGCTCGCTCGAAGAAGGCGCGGATCGTGTTCGCGGTTCGGCTCGAGGCAGGTCCCAAGATCACGTACCCCGTCGCGGTGATCGCGGGCCGGCCGGCCGAGAAGGAATCGCGCGCGTTCGTCGAGTACATCGCGTCGCCGAAAGCACGCGCGAGCTTCGAAGAGCTCGGGTTCATCGTGCTCTCGCCCGCGAAGGCCGAGTCGAAGTAGGTTCGCTCTCCGGCCTGGTGACGCGTGGACGCGCACCGCCCGCGCTTATGATGCCGCCAGGAGGCTGCTCATGACCAAGACATCCACGGACCGCATCGAGAAGAAGATCCTGCTCCGCGCACCCAAGGCACGCGTCTGGAGCGCGCTCACCGACTCCAAAGAGTTCGGCGCGTGGTTCCGCGTCAATCTGAGGGGGCCGTTCGTCGTCGGGAAGTCGATCGTCGGACAAGTGACGTATCCAGGCTACGAGCACATCAAGTTCGAAGTTGTCGTCGAACGCATGGACGCGCCGCAGTTGTTCTCCTACCGCTGGCATCCGTACGCGGTCGATCCCAAGGTCGATTACTCGAAGGAGCCCATGACGCTCGTCGAGTTCCGACTCGAGGACGCGCCGGAAGGAACGTCGCTCACCGTCATGGAGTCGGGGTTCGACTGCATTCCCGCCGGCCGGCGCGACGAAGCGTTCCGAATGAACTCGGGCGGCTGGGAACAGCAGCTCCAGAACATTCGAGGCCACGTCGCCGGCTAGAGCACTCGCGGCCCGCGCAGGCGCAATAGCGCAGCGCCGCTTCCGCCGCGCTCGATCGAGTCCGCGTGCTCATGCTCTTCATCGTTGTCGCGATCCGACTCGGGACGGCAGTCCTGTGAGCGCACGCCTCTGAAGGCGCGGCACGCCCGTGGACGGGCCTCGCCTCCGTCCGTAAATTCTCGGCGCCGATTCGCTCGAGGCTCGGAGCCAAGCGAGCCGCATCGCGCACGCCCCCCCTCGCGCTCCACGCCGCGCCCGAAGTGCATTTCGACACCGTCACCTTCTGGCTCTTCTTCCCCGTGGCGTGGGCGGTGTGGCGACTCCTGCCGCTACCCGCGGCGAAGCTCGGCACGCTCGCGCTGAGTCTCCTTTTCTATGCGTGGTGGCGGCCCGAGTACGTGCTGCTGATCGCGTTCTCGTCGTACGTCGACTACCGCATCTCCGGGTTCATCGCCGTCGCGCGCGAGGAGCGCAAACGCAACTTCTGGTTGACGGTGAGCCTCGTCGGGAACCTCGGGCTGCTCGCGTTCTTCAAGTACACGCCGCTGATCGCGGACACGCTTGGGTTCGGCGGAGATCCAGTCGCCGGCCGCCCCGAGTGGCTCGCGACGTGGGTCGTGCCGGTCGGGATCTCGTTCTACACGTTCCAGACGCTGAGCTACACGCTCGACGTCCACGCGCGCCGCATCCAGCCGAGCGCGACCTACTTCGACTTCTTCCTTTTCGTCTCGTTCTTCCCGCAGCTCGTCGCCGGGCCGATCGTGCGCGCGCGCGAGCTCCTGCCGCAGTTCGCGTTTCGCAAGCCGCTCTCGTGGACGCGCATTCAGCTCGGTCTCTACCGCTGCGTGTGCGGCCTCTTCCTCAAGGTCGTCATCGCCGACGGGCTCGCGCCGCAGGTCGAGAACGCGTTCTCGCTCGATGGTGCGGCGCTGCTCACGCCCGCTGACGCGTGGATCGCGACGATCTGCTTCGGAGCGCAGATCTTCGCCGACTTCGCCGGCTACTCGGGGATCGCGATCGGCATCGCGATGCTGATGGGATTCAACTTCCCGGAGAACTTCCGCTACCCCTACATCAGCCGCAGCTTGACGGAGTTCTGGACGCGCTGGCACATCACGCTGTCGCGTTGGTTGCGCGACTACCTCTACATCCCGCTCGGCGGGAACCAGACGGGGCCCGCGCGCACGTACGTCAACTTGATGGTGACGATGCTGCTCGGCGGGCTCTGGCACGGAGCTTCGTGGACGTACGTCGTGTGGGGTGGATTGCACGGACTGGCGCTCGCGATCGAGCGCGCGCTCGGACTCACGCGGCTTCGTGCCGGCGGAACCGATTCACTACGCGGGGCGAGCGATCTCGCCGTGCGCGTGTTGCGCATCGCGATCGTGTACCTCGTCGTGCACGTGGCGTGGGTGTTCTTCCGCGCGCCGACGTTCAGCGTGGCCGCCACGGTGCTCCAGCGGATGTTCGTCGCGCCGTTCACGGAACCGCACGGGCTCCGTGTTGTGATGCACACGCCGAGGTTGTGGCTCCTCGTGCCGCTGGTCTTCATGCATACCGGTCAAGCCGCTCATGAGTGGCTTGGGCTGAAGAAGTCTGCGCAGCTCCGGCTCGCGGTCTGC
The DNA here is from genome assembly GCA_031363505.1 of Planctomycetota bacterium. Lineage (GTDB taxonomy): Bacteria > Planctomycetota > UBA1135 > UBA1135 > JANLUN01. The sequence goes on from JANLUN010000195.1 coordinate 2,583, forward strand.
ATCCTGTGGATCGTGCTGCTCGTGATCGTCGATCGCGG
>JANLUN010000223.1:0-2005 GCA_031363505.1 Planctomycetota bacterium
GCTTGGCCGATCCCGCGGAAGAACACTTGGTAGTTCAGCGCGCTGCCAACCATCCCGAACGTGACCGGGATCGGAATGCTCGCCTTCCCCGCGATGTCGAACATGAATCGCCGGACGAAGGTCGGCGAACCGCCGAGCAGGAGCGTTCCGCCGCCGAAGGGCGTGCTCGCGGATGTCGGGCTCGAGCAGACGTAACCCATCCGGCGCGGCAGGCAATCGTCGAGCTCGAGCTTGAAGTTGTTCACGGAGAAGCTCGGCGTTCCGCTCCACGCGAGGCTCGGCACGTCGCCGTTCGAGAGCGGCTTCGCAGTGCCGTAGGCAATCGGCGGGAAGCAGGTATCGGTCGCCAAGATCACGGTCTCGTTCGCCTTCAAAACAGGCGCGCTCTTCCCGTGCGCGACCCATTGGTTGTAGGCCTGCAGACCCGTGCCGTTCGTCGTGTTCGTGTCGCGCAGGAACTCGATGTACTCGCGCGAAGTCGTCTGGTGGTAGAGCGCGACTTCGGCGCGCGTGGCCGTCGGCGGGATGGCGAAGCTCGTATTGTCCCAGTACTGCTCTTCCGTGTAGGTCGCACCGACGGGTGCCGCTTGTATGTCCGCGAAGCCCGCGTTCGTGAAGCCGCGCGGCGGAATGCGGTTGTCCTTGTACACCTTGTTGTTGAGGACGAAGTGGAACGTCGGTCCGACGGAGAGTCCGGTGAGCGCGGCCTGCGCGGCGTCGACGCCGAGCTCCTGCTCGTACACCTTCGTGTCGCCGGTCGTGAGCGTCGCCGTCCCCGTGTTGTACGCACCGCGCTCCGCGACGAGCACGTTCGACGCGTTGTAGAACTGGACGTTGATCCACATGCGCCGGCCTTCGCCGTAGCCCGTTGGCAGCTTGTGACCGGTTTGGTTCACGACGCGCACGACGAGGTTCGACCCCGACACCGCGGCCTCGAGATCCGCCGCGTTCTGGTGCAAGTACAGATTGCGGGCATGAGCTCCCGCGACGGAGGCGTTCGTCAAACCGGTCTCGCTGTCCGGATACAGGCTGCGGACGGCGTTCAACACCCAACTGTTCGTCCCGTTGAAATCGTGCAACGGAAGGTCGGGCCGGACCGCTCCGCCGAGCACTGGCTGGCACGCGGTTCCGGTCGTCTTCGGCATGTGGCAGTCCTGACAAGAGCTCACTGCCGTGATGTTTCCACCGAATCGACCACCCATCTCGACGGGGCCTTGCGCGAACGCGCTCTCACTCCATTCGCTGTACGTCCGCTCGATCGGGAACTCGTCGTACTTGTCCTGCGTGGGGTGCTCGGCGTTGAGCGTGTTCAGCGCGTAGGTGTCGCCGGGTTGCCGCGTCATCGCAGGATTGCTGACGTCGTGGCACGTCGCGCACAGCAAGGACTCGCGGTGGTACGGCGACTCGCGCCAGGCGTGATACGAGAAGCTGGGCCCGAGGTCGAACGGCCCGCGGCGGCGATCGTCCGGGTCAACGATGTACTGGCCGTTGCCGTTGTTCACGGGCGCTGCAGCAAGTCCGCTGAGGATCGCCACGTCGTCTACCGGACTCTCGCCCGGCGCGTAAACCGGATCGACCAGCCGGTGGCACAGGTGGCACGTGACGCCGTCGAGATCGCCCATCAGCGGGTCGAGCGCGGATCCGTCCGTCGGGCTGCTACGGCCATCGAGCCACGCGCCGGGTGCGTGACAACGGAGGCATAAGTCGCCGCTGAAGCTCGCGTCCTGTTCCGCGATCGCGAGCGCAGCGTAGAAGATCGGGTCGCGTCCCGATTGCGCCATCATGCTCGCGGACCAGCGCGTGTACGGCTCCTGGTTCGGATCGTAGTTGCCGTGGCAGGGCGCACAGTTCGGTGAGTCGAGCACCGAGTCGTTCAGCCCGAGTGGTTGCGTTCCCGGCTGATCGTAGTCGGTGAGCGTCGTCGGGAGCGGGAGGCTCGCGAGCGCCGCCGCGAGGCTGATGCCTCCGGTGACGACGACCGCGATGACGGAGGGGCGGATCAGTC
>JANLUN010000245.1:0-17763 GCA_031363505.1 Planctomycetota bacterium
GCGTGCATCCGGTCGAGCGAGTGAGCTGGGAGAGAGCGACCGCGACGCTACAACGGCTGGAACTCGTGTTGCCGACCGAAGCGCAATGGGAGCGCGGCGCGCGCGGCGGCACGACGACGCCGTGGTGGACGGGACCGGAGATGCAGAGCATCGTGGGTGCCGCGAACCTCTCCGACTCGTTCGCGAAGGAGCACGAAGGTCCGAGCAACTGGCTCATCGAAACGTGGCTGAACGACGGCCACTCGACGCACGCACCCGTCGGCAGCTACCGCGCAAACGCGTTCGGGCTGCACGACGTGATCGGCAATGCGTTGGAGTCGTGCCGGGAAGGCTATTGCACCTACGACATGGCGGTGAATCCGGGCGACGGCGAGCGACTCGGAACTGACCCGCGCTCGCGCATGCTCCGCGGCGGGGCTTACCACGCAGCCGCGAAGCGTTCGCGCTCGGCGTTTCGCATGGACGTGCTGCCGGAGTACAGCGACTTCGCGATGGGGCTGCGACCGGCGCGGAGTGTCACGCAGTAGACGCGCGGCAAGTCACGGACTCACGAACGCGTCGCTCGCTGGCGCGTCGCCGCACGAGGGCGCACCTTCCGGCCGAACAGCGCGTCGACCTCGGCGCGGAAGCAGCGCGACCTCGAACTGCTCGATCGAGCGGTCGAACACCTCGAGCTTCCGCGCCCAGGTCTGCTGCGCGTCGCCGGCGACGATCAGCGGCGGATCGAGCTGCGTGCCAGGTTGCGCTGAGCAGCGGCACGTCTCGCCTGCGATCCGCTCACGCGTCGACGCGAATGACGAGCCCTACCGACGGAATGTCGTCGACCATCGCGAACAGCATGTACCACCCCAGTGGCAGTAGGTTCGGATCCGATGGCAGCGTCATCGACGCGTTCGCGCCAGTCTGCGAGACCGGCAGCACGAGCCGTCGCGGTATTCCGCCGTCCACCCAGTGCGTCGTCGATTGCAGTCCCATCAGGACGAAGCTCGTGAGCTGCGTCTTCGGGAACACGCTGAGTGACACCGACTGCCCGCGGGCCGGAGTCGTATCCGACGGCAACGTCAGCTGCGGTCGCACGCCACGGAACAGATATGGAGGACGGTAAGCCTCGATCGCGTTCGTCGTCGGTCCGACTTGGAACTTGATGCGCGTTCCTCCAGTCGTCACGACGCGTCCATCGGGGATGAGCAGCGTGACCCCGTGGTATTCGCGAAACGCCAGCATGTCGGCGACGCGCCGCCAGCCCAGCGTCATCGCATCCAAGAGATCGCAACGCTTCACGATGCCGAGCACGTTCGGCTCCGGACCGGCCGTCGTCTCCTGATCGCCCGCGCCGACGAAGATGTGTCCATCCGGCAGGTGAACCACCTCGGCCTGCATCCGAACCAGGCTCGGGTTCGAGCCAAGGCTCCACTGGCCGGTCGCCGGGTCATAGATCTCGACCATGCGAGCGGTCGGCTGGTTCAGGCGGCTCGCGCCGATCGCGAGTGCTCGACCATCCGATCGCACGATGAGCGAGTGGTCGCTGTGACCTGGATAGCCGCGGTTTCCAAAGTTGAATCCGCCCGTCGTCTGCCACGCTCCCGACGACGGATCGTAGAGCTCGGGCGATGTCCCCCACGATCGCAAGACCTGGCCTGTGTAGAGCAGCGCGCACGGCGGGAACTCGAGCGGCGAGTTCATCGTGTCTGTGAACGAAAAGCTCTGCGTCGCCGTCGTGTAGATCTCGCACGTGTCCGTGCGCTGCGCCGCGGGCGAGGTGCCACCGCCCATCACGAGAAGTCGTCCGTCCGCCAGACGTGCGAGGCCCGGGTACCAGCGCCCTGCGGGGAGCTGCATGCTCAACTGTTGGATCCAGAAATTGAGCGGCGTGAAACGCTTCACCCAAGGCACGGCGCTCGTGAACGATCCCGGATCGCTCGGCGACTGCCCGCCGACCATAAGCACGGCTCCGTCCGCGAGGAGCGTGCCGTTCATGCAACCCTGCTCGGTGCCGGAGCCTTGTGGGAACGACTTCTGCCCCGTGACCGGATCGAAGAGCACCGGGTCCTGCGTGTCGTGGCAGTACATGATGGTCCCGTCGATCCGCAGGATCCCGATGTCTGTCGCATCGAACACTTCCGGCGAGGTGTCGCCGATCACGTTCCAAGTGCCCGGATGGGTTTCCGGTGTGAGCGCGAAGTCGCGCGTGCTGACGCCTCCGGAGATGTTGACCACGACTTCGTCGTAGGCGTATCCGCGAGCGGCGACTCCAAGAGAGACCGTTCCCGCAGGCAGGCCCGCGATCAAATACGTTCCGTCGGACAGTGAACGCGCTTCGCGGAACAGCGACAGGTCCGGCCGGAAGACCGTGACTCTCGCCGAGGCGACGGGCGCACCGCTCGCCTGGACGGTGACTGTGCCGCGCACGGAACGGCCCCGAGCAAAGGCGTCCACGGGCGCATGGGATGGAGCTTGCTGCGTTGCTTGCGGCGGGTGGGCGATGACGGCCCCGGTGCAAGCGATCAGCGCCGAAGCAGCACGAAGTACTCGCAACAGGATCGGATGGTGGAGCCGCATGGGGTTCGAATCTCCGTGGGGACGCCCTCCCAAGGATACACGCACGTTCCTGTCTTCGGCGCCGGGCTATTTCTCCGTCGTGCCGCGTAGCTCCTTCGCCTTCGCCAAGACCTTGGCGGGATCCTTCTGAACTTCCTCGACGAGCCGCGGCGACGAGAGCCGCACGATCTGGCCGTCGATCACGACGAACGCGTTCTTCACGATCGCTTCACCCGTTACGGGGCACGTCTTGTTCGCCAGATCGACGAGCTTGGGATCGTTCAGCTTCGCGATCACGATCGGCGACTCCTCCACCGCGAGTCGAGCCGCGGCGGCGTCGTGCACCGAGAACTCGAAACCCTGCAACACGATCGCCGGCGAGTCCTTCGTGATCTCCTTGCCGGTCACGGGGCATATCGTGTTGACGATCTTCTTGTCGGCGGGGAACGCGGTGCGATAGGCGGTCTCGACATCGGCATGGATGTCCTTAATGCAGCCCTTGCAGCAGACGTAGATGCGACCCTTGGCGGTATCGGCGAAGAGCGTCGTCGACACGGGCTTGCCCATGATCGGGCACGAGGGGTTGGCGTACAGCGGGACGCTGACCGCGACTTCCGACTGCGCGGTGACGGCGTCGCCGCTCGGTTTCTGCTGAGCCGCCGAGGTGGGCACGAAGATCGAGGCGAAGACGATCAGGACGAGGATCGGGTGGAACACGACGGTCTCCTGGAACGATTGTGAACGGATCAAGGGTCGACGTCCTTGCGGTGCGCGCTCGAGGAAAATCGAGCGGAAAGAAGCGGCCTTGCGCTGTGTGCTCATAGTTCAGTCCTCCGCAGGCGCAGTGCATTCGCGATCACGGATACCGAAGACAGACTCATCGCCGCGCTGGCGATCATCGGGCTCAAGAGGATCCCGAACCACGGGTACAAAACGCCGGCCGCGAGCGGCAATCCGAGCGCGTTGTAGACGAACGCGAAGAACAGGTTCTGCCGGATGTTGCCCATCGTGGCGCGCGACAACTTGCGCGCCTTGGCGATGCCGCGCAGGTCGCCTTTGACGAGCACCACCCGCGCGCTCTGCATCGCGATGTCGGTGCCGTGCCCCATCGCGATTCCGACGTGGGCTTGCGCCAGCGCTGGAGCGTCGTTGATTCCGTCGCCGGCCATCGCGACGATGCGTCCTCGCTCCTGCATCTCCTTGACGATCCGATGCTTGTCCTGCGGCAGCACCTCCGCGATCACTTCGGTGATACCCAAGCGGCTGGCCACGGCTTGCGCCGTCTTCTTGTTGTCGCCCGTCAGCATCACGACGGACACACCGGCCTCTCTGAGTTGACGCAGCGCCTCGGAAGTTGACGACTTGATCGGATCGGAGACTGCGAGGACTCCGCCCGGTCGGCCGTCGACTGCGACGAGCATCGTCGTGCTGCCTTCGCGCAGGTGCGGCTCCGCGGCCGCCTCCAAGCCGGCGATGTCGACGCCCGCCTCGCTGAGGAAGCGCGCGTTGCCGATCAACACGTGCCGGCCGCTCACGGTGCCGCGCACACCTTTACCCGTGACCGAGTCGAAGTCCGCCGACTGCGAGAGCTTCAGCCCGCGCGCCGTTGCACCGGCCACGATCGCGGACGCGAGCGGGTGCTCGCTCGTCTGTTCGACACTCGCGGCCAGCGTGAGGAGATCCGCTTCCGTGAAACCGTGCGACGCGATCACCCTCTGCAACGCGGGCTTGCCCTCTGTCAACGTGCCCGTCTTGTCGACGACGAGCGTGTCGACCTTCTCCATGATTTCCAGAGCCTCCGCGTCCTTGATCAGGACACCGTCGAGCGCTCCACGTCCGACGCCCACCATCACCGAGATCGGTGTCGCGAGGCCGAGCGCACATGGGCACGCGATGATCAGCACCGAAACGGCGACGACCAGCGCATTCGCGAGTGCCGGCTCAGGGCCAATGATCGTCCACACCACGCCCGCAGCGATCGCGAGCACGAGCACTCCGGGAACGAACCACGCGGACACGCGGTCCGCGAGCTTTTGAATCGGTGCCCGCGAGCGTGACGCTTCGCCGACGAGATGCGCGATCTGCGCGAGCAGCGTTTCGGCGCCGACCTTCTCGGCGCGCATGACGAACGAGCCCGTCTGGTTCACCGTCCCTCCGGTCACCGGCATCCCCGTGGACTTCTCGATCGGGATCGGTTCCCCCGTGATCATCGACTCGTCGATCACAGAGCGGCCTTCGATGACCACGCCGTCGACCGGCACCTTTGCGCCTGGACGCACGCGGATCCGATCGCCGGGATGGACGTCTGCGATCGGCGTCTCGCGTTCGACGCCGTCGGGCTCGACGCGGATCGCCGTGTTCGGCGCGAGTCCAAGCAAGGCGCGCACCGCGCCCGAAGTTCGCGAGCGCGCCCGCAGCTCCAAGACCTCCCCGAGGAGCACGAGCGTCACGATGGCCGCGGCTGCTTCGAAGTACACCGGCACTTGCCCGTGCGCCTTGAATGCATCCGGCAGCGCCGCGGGCGCCAAGGTCGCGAAGACGCTGAACAGATAGGCGACGCTCACGCCGATCCCGATCAACGTGTACATGTTGAGGCGCAGCGTGCGCAGCGAGAGCCACGCGCGTTCGAAGAACGGCCACCCGCCCCACAGCACGACCGGCGTTGCGAGCGCGAGCTGCGCCCACGCGAACAGTCGCGCGTCGACCGCGTGTCGCATCTCTTCGCCGAAGACCATCTCCGCCATCGCGGCGGCGACGAGCGGAAGACTGAGCACGGCGCTGATCCAGAAGCGTCGCGTCACGTCCTTCAGGTGACTGTCGTCGGTGTCTCCGAGCTCGACCGTGCGGAGTTCGAGCGCCATGCCGCAGATCGGACAGTTGCCGGGATGATCGCTGACGATCTCCGGATGCATCGGACAGGTGTAGCGGCCGGTCAGCGTCTCTGGCCGTGGTGCTGTGCCCGCCGCGTTCGACGGAGGCTCGTGAGTTGCGCGAGCTGCGGGAGCAGACTTCCCGCCCCCGCAACACGCGTGTGTCGTGCGCGGCTTCTCAGTCAAAAATCGATTGGGATCCGCGCGGAACTCTTTCAGGCAGTGCGTGCTGCAGAAGGTGTACGTGTTGCCCGCGTGCTCGTGCGAGCCAGCAGCCTGGCTAGGATCGACGCGCATCCCGCACACCGGATCGACCCCCTGCTCGGAGTGAAGGGCGTGCGACGGGAGAGGGTGATTCGAGGTCTTGGTCATGGCAGCTCCTTAGTTGTGGCTGCCCTGGAGACGCACGCCCCCTTCCGGCATTACAGTCGCACGGGAACTCCTGGGCTTGGCAAAGGGGCGAGTAGACCCCCGGCCGAAGGCATTATGCGCGCCCGCCGGACTTACTCGCGCAGGTGCAATCTAAGCATCCGTGTGTCGCGCACGTTCCGCAGGACGCCACGACGCGTTTGCGCAGCGCTTCGCGGGCACGGAAGAGTCGCACCCCAGCATTGTTGGCCGTGATCCCTACTTCCGCGGCGAACGACTCGACCGGCAATCCATCGACCTCGACGCGCCGGATCGCCGCCGCGTACTCGGGCTTGAGCGTCTCCGCCAGTGCGGAGACACAGCGGCAGATCTCTGCCTTGAGTTCCGCACTCGGATCCTCCTCGCTCACGTCCGCGGCGATTCGATCCTCGAGACGCCGTACTGCATCGCGGCGGCGATGGTGATCGATGACGGCGTTGCGCAGCGCGCGGTAGAACCAAGCGATCGCGGACTCGCCATCGCGCAATGACTTCACTCCCGCAAGACCGCGGATGAACGCCTGTTGCAGGATGTCTTCGGCGTCGGCCCGGTTACCGACACGGCGCTCGAGGAACTCGAGGAATCGGCGGTGGTTCGCGACGAGCGTCTGGACGACGTCCGCATCGGAACCGAGTAGCGCGTGCTCGGCCTCCGGAAAGTCAGGGATCGAGTGGGCCACGTCAGCGGGGATTCTACGCGCACCAATGCAACGAGCGCATCGATCCGCGCTGTGCAACGGACTCCTATCGCCCGAACAGCGCGTCGGCCTCGGCGCGGAAGCGTACGAAGTCCGGCTCGACACCCGACTGGCGGTTCATCCAATCGACGGCGCGCTCGTACCAATCGCGCGCCTCGTTCGTGTGGCCGAGCTTCAGGTGGTCCATCGCGAGGAACATCCAGTCGACGACGTGGCCTCCTGAGCCTTGCAAACGAACCGAACGCCGCAGTGCGTCGATCGATTCCTCGAAACGTCCCGCGTAGAAGAGTGCGACTCCGAGCGTGTTCCAGGCCACGTGGCTCTCCGCGATCTCGGTCGAGCGCCGGGCCAGTCGAATGGCTTGGTCCAAGTCGCGCATCCGCGTGTCGGCCGGCGTGGCGAGGACCCAGGCGAGATTGTTGTTCACTTCGGCGTCGTTCGGGAAAGCCGCGAGGTAGTCGCGCAACACGCGTTGCTGTGCTTCCACCGATCCGGATGCGACGACGGCCTCGAACAGGCCGCCGTGGAACTGCGCTTGATTCGGGTTCGACGCGACGGCGCGTTCGAAGTACGGGATCGACTCCTTCGCATCGCCGCGCGCCAAGAGGCAGCGCCCGACCTGCAACGAAGCCCAGCCGGTGAGCCAGACCGGTTCACTGCGGTCGACGAGCGGACGCAAGATCGCGAACGCGGGCTCGACCTGTCCCAATCGAAAGCGGTTCGAGGCGAGGTGGAACAGGAACGTGCCGTCGTCCGGGCGCTGCCGCAGCGCGACCTCGAACTGTTCGATCGCGCGCTGGAATTCACCGAGCTTGCCGTAGACACGGCCCATGTAATAGCGCACCACCGTGCTGTCCGGACGCAGCGCGAGCGCGGCGCGGTAGCACTCGATCGCCTCTTGCAGATCGTCGCGCACGCCCTCTTGGAACTCGGGCGGCGTGAGGAGCCGTCCGAGCCTGTACTGCAGCGAGAAGTCGCTCGGGAAGCGGTCGATGCCCGTGCGGTAGACGTTGCGCGCCGCTTCGCGCTCACCGAGCTGTTGCAACGCCGAGGCGAGCAGCTCGATCGTGATCGCGGGCTGGTCCTTGAAGCCGGAGTCGGCGATTCCGCGCAGCACGTCGAGCGCGCCTGCGGCGAGCGCCTCGCGCAAGTCGGCGCGCAGCGCATCGGGATCGACCGCGTGCGCGATCTCGAGGGCACGCACAGTACCAGGCTCGTCGCTGGCGAGTCGACGGACCTCCGTGAGCGAGTCGAAGTAGAGCGCGATCTCCGAGCCGAGGCCGCGCAGCTTCAGCCCGGACGCAACGTCCGCTGCCGATCCCGCTTCGATTTCGATTCCGTGTTTCTGGAACACGCCTTCGTAGATCGACGCTGCGTGACGCGGGTCGTCCTCGCGGCCGGGGTCCCACACCGGTTCGCGCGCTTCGAGGAGCTCCGCGAGCAGCGCGTGGTTCTCGGCTGCGCGCTGCGCGGCGCGCTCCGCGAGCGCGTGTGCTTCGCGCAGTCGGTTCAGCGTGCCGTCGACGCGGCCGAGCAACTCGTTGCTCGCCCCGCCGCCTTCGGCGAGCGCGCGGGCGCGCTCGGCCGCCGTGATCGCTTCGGGGAAGCGGCCGCCGCCTTCATGCGCCGAAGACTCCGCGAGCGCGTCGCCAACCTCGGACGAAAGCCGCGCGTCCCGCTGCGCCACTTCGCGCATGCGCTCGACTTGCTCACGCTCGCGCGCGGTGCGTTCCTTCTCGACGAACGCCCAGCTCCCGCCGCCGACGAGCAGGATCGCAACGACCGCGACGCCCAGCGCGACCGTGAGTCGGCGGGCCTTGCGCTCCTCCTCGACGCGCACGAGCGCTGCGACGCTTTCGACGCGCGCGGCGTGCGCACGCGCCTCGACCGAGACCACGTACGTATGCACGCGTTCTGCAAGTACGCCGGCGTTCGACGGGCGCGCAGCAGCGGCGGGCATCAAGCATTGTTTGGTCAGCTTGATGAGCTCGGGATCGGCGCCGCACTTGTCGAGGCGCTCGATGGCACCGTCGCACTCGGCCTGCGCTGCCGCTGCCAGGATCTTGTCGCGATCGCCGACGTAGGGGGGCAGACCCGTCAAGATCTCGCACAGGATCGCGCCGAGCGCGAAGACGTCCGAGCGTTCGTCGAGACGGTCGACGTGACCGGCCGCTTGTTCCGGCGGCATGTACGCCGGCGTGCCGATGATCGAGCCGACCATCGAATCGGTGCCGGTGCTCGAACCCTTGCTCGACCGCACCGTCTCCAGGATCGTGAGCTGTGAGTGCGCGACGCGCGCGCGCTTCTCGTCGGCGGTGCCGCCGCGGGCGAGCACTTTGGCGAGCCCCCAGTCCACGACCTGCACTTCGCCGAACGCCCCGACCATGATGTTCGCGGGCTTGAGGTCGCGGTGGATCACACCGCGCGAGTGCGCGTAGCCCATCGTCTGGCAGACCGACTCGAAGATGTCGATCAGCTTCTGACGATTCGACGTCGCGGACTCGCGCTCCGAAAGGAGCGTCGCGAGCGTGCGCCCCTTCACGAGCTTCATCGTGAAGAACGGACGCTCGTCCTTCATCGTGCCGAGCTCGTACACGGGTACGATGCCCGGATGTTGCAGCTGACCGCCGATCTGCGCTTCTTCGACGAAGCGCTGCACGACTTCGGGCCGGTCGGCGAGACGCTGGTCGAGCACTTTCACCGCGACGTCGCGGCCGAGATCGGTGTCGTGTCCCTTGAGGATCACGCCCATGCCGCCGCGCGCGATCTCACCGAGGAACTGGTAGTTGCTGCGTCCGCGCGGAACCGCGGTCTTCTCCTTCGAGCTCGGATCGATGACCGGCGACGACGCGGCCGCGGAGTCCTCGTCGCGCAGCGTGATGCGCGGCGCTTCCCCGGTGCGTGAGGCGATGAGGTCGAGGACGGAGGGATTGTGTTCGTGCGGCTCAGGCGGCCGCACGCCGCCCGAGCGATCAGGTTCCGATGCGTGGTTCAAGTGAGGCTCCCTGGCGCGAGTCGAAGTCGCCGAGCTTACGGGGCGGTCCGAGGCGTCGCTATCGCGAAACGAAGTCCGTCAGGCGCGCGCTTCCGCTACGATCCGGCCATGCCGCTGCTGCGTTCCAAGCTCGAGCAGAACCTGGGTTGGATCATCCTCGCACTGCTCGTCGGCGGTTGCTTGCTCGTGCTGCGCCCGTTCGTCTCGGCGCTCATCTGGGCGGTGGTGCTGACGTTCTCGAGCTGGCCGCTGTATCGCCGGCTGCTCGCGCTTCTTCGAGGGCGGCGCACGCTCGCCGCGCTCCTCATGGCGCTCGGGATGATCAGCGTCATCCTGCTCCCGTTCGTCATCATCGGGTGGACCCTCGGCGACAACGTCAAAGAGTTGACGGTCGCGACGCAGCGCTGGATCGATGCGGGACCGTCGGCTGCACCGAATTGGCTCGCCAAATTGCCGGGCGTTGGGCCGAAGGCGGCGGAGTATTGGCACAGCCTCGCGACGGACAGCTCCAAGCTGATGGAAACCGCCAAGCCATTCTTCGAGCGCATGAGCGGCGTGTTGCTCCAAGGTGGCGTCGCGCTGGGCCGCGGATTGATCGAACTCGCGCTCAGCATCCTGATCGCGTTCTTTCTCTTTCGCGACGGCGAGAAGATGGCGCAGCGCGTGAGCACCGCGGTCCGTTGGATCGGCGGTGAACGCGGAGTTCACTTGCTCCAAGTCGCCGGTAACACCGTGCGCGGCGTCGTGTACGGCATCTTGGGCACGGCGCTGGTGCAGGCCGTGATGGCGGGAATCGGATTCGTCATCGCGGGAGTGCCGGGCGCTGGCGTTCTCGCGCTGCTCACGTTCTTCCTATCCGTCGTGCCGGTTGGACCGCCGTTGATCTGGATTCCGGCGTCGCTGTGGCTCTTCCACCAAGGCTCGAGCGGCTGGGGAATCTTCATGCTGATCTGGGGCGTCGGAGTCAGCAGCGTCGACAACTTCGTCAAGCCGTGGCTGATCAGTCAGGGCAGCGCGATGCCGTTCCTCTTGATCTTCTTCGGCGTGATCGGCGGCGCGGTGGCGTTTGGTTTCATCGGCGTGTTCATCGGGCCGACGCTGCTCGCCGTCGGCTACCGGCTCGTGACGGAGTGGGCTTCGACGCACCACGCGACGGCAGACGCCGACGCAGCGTCGCCCGAAGCGAAGTGATGACTCTTCGCTAGTTCGGATTGCCCGTGAGCACCCACGCCGCGCGACCGCGCGTGGCTGTGCGAGACGCGCGTCTACTTCAGCCGCTTGATGATGTGCCAGCCGAACGGGCTCGCTTTCGCGTCCCACGGCCCCACGCCGATCTCGCCGACCTTCAATCGCCAGCCGACGTCGCCGAAGCTCTTCACCATGCCTTTGCGGCTCATCTGGTTGAGCGGGTAGATGCCGGGCGCGCTGTCGTTCGTGTGCAGTTTGACAGCTGCATCGAAGTCGCCGCCGCCGATCACTTCGGCGTAGACCTTTTCCGCCAGCACCTTCGCCTCTTCCTTGCTGCGGGTGACGCTGGGCGGCATGCGCGGCGCGCCTTGGAACGAGATCAAGATGTGCTGGATCTCGATCTGGTCGACGGGCTCTTCGGGCTTCGCAAACAGTTCTTTGATGGCTGCATCCATGTCGACTTTCGCGGGCGGCTGCGGAGTTTCGGCGGGCGCTTTCGCGCCTTCCGTCGGCGCCTTGGGACTGTCCGCGGTCGCCGCGGCAGGCTTGTTCGGCGCGTCGGGCGGTGCCGTGGTCGCGTCGCGGCTGCACGCGCAGAACACCAACACAAACGCGAGGATCGGGAGCGCGATTCGTTTCATGCGGCGGAGGTTAGCGACACTCGGCCCTATTGCGCAACTAGAGCAGCGCCGGCGGGTGGGGCGCGCGTGTCGAGCCGCGTGGCCCTCCGCTCCGGAACACTCAATCGACCGGTGGCATGCCCCGCGGCTTGTCGCGCGTGAGCTGCGCGCGGTACGTGGCTGTTTTGTAGAGCTCCGACAGCGTCGGCACGTTGAAGCACGCGTGGTTGAGCTCTGTCGCACCGCCGCCGCAGATCATTGTCATCATGCCGATGTGCACGATCTCGGTCGCGAGCTCGCCGAGAACGTGCACGCCGAGCAGCTTCATGTCGGAACGACGGAACAGCAGCTTCAAGAAGCCTTGACGGTCGCCGATGATCGTGCCGCGCGAGTTCTGCGCGTAACGCGCGCGACCCACGACGTAGTCCTCGCCGCGCTCGCGCAGCTGCTCCTCCGTGGCGCCCGCAGAGCTCGCTTCAGGAATGGTGTAGATGCCGCTCGGCAAGAGCGCCGAGATCTCGCGCTTGTAGGGCATGTCGAACGCGACGCACACGGCGAGTCGCGCCTGCTCCATGCCGGTCGACGCGAGCGCGGGAAAGCCGATGACGTCCCCCCACTGCGTGGATGTGCGGGAGCGACGTGCGAAACGCTTCGTCCACTCTCAGCAAGCCGCGTTCGCCCGCGACGAGTCCGGCCTTGTCGAGCGCGAGCCCTTTGACGTTGCTCCGTCGGCCGGCCGCGACGAAGACCGAATCGACCGCGAGGCGCGCTCCCGAGGACAGCTCAAGCGTGAGATCGCCGATTGGCGACGCGGTGCACGCGAGCACGCGCTCGTTCCCGTGGAAGTGAATTCCGCTCGCGGTCATGGCCTCGGCCAGCGCGCGCGAGAGCTCGGCATCCAAGAACGGCAGCAGCACGTCGCGCCCGTCGACGAGGTGCACCTCGGCGCCCAGCGCGGCAGACGTGCACGCGTACTCGCTGCCGATCACGCCGCCGATCTTCGTCCCGCGCTCGATGAGCGCGACCGACTTCCCGAAGAGTGCCCCGACGATGGCGGCTTGCACGCCGGCAGGCCCAGCTCCCAGGACGACGAGGTCGAAAGCGGTGGGCGCGTTCATGCGCGGCAGGGTCCCATCCGGTCCGCCGGTCACGATAGTTGCTTCGTCGTCGACGCCGTCAAGGCACCGTCGGCTGGCTTCGCACGAGAGCGTCGCGCCGTGCTATCGCTCCCGTCGCGTCGACGAGGCAGCGGACGTCGGGAACGCAGTGCGTCGGTCGTTGCTTGCGGCTCCCAGGACGACGCGCACGCGGTGCACGCGCTTGTCGTCGAGCAACGGAATGGCGGCGGGATCGACCGGTGAACCGTCGAGCTCGGCCAGCGCGACACCGCGGCAGCGGCGCTCGGGATTCTCGACGACGATGGAATACAGCGTCGTTCCGAATCGCCATTCGATCGAAAACGTCGGCCATGACGACGGGATGCACGGGTCCACACCGAAGAACGCACCGTGTCGGCGCAATCCCCCGATGCCTTCGATCGCGACGCGGTACATCCAGCCGGCCGAGCCCGTGTACCACGTCCACCCGCCGCGCCCGCGGTGAGCAGGATGGTCGTACACGTCGCCCGCGACGGCGTAGGGTTCGGTCTTGTACTGCTGCACGCCGGCCGGTGTGCGCGAGTGATTGATGGGATTGAGCATGTGGAAGAGCTCCATCGCTTCGTCGCCGCTGCCCAGCTTCGCGAGCGCGAGCACGACCCATTGCGCCGCGTGTGTGTACTGCCCACCGTTCTCGCGGATGCCCGGCAGATAGCCCTTGATGTAACCGGGGTCGAGCAGCGTGTGCTCGAACGGCGGACTCAGGAGCAGGATCACGCGCGACGCGCGACGCACGAGATGCGATCGCACCGCGTTCATCGCGCGTTCGGCGCGCTTGAGCGGAGCGGCGCCCGAGAGCACGGCCCACGTCTGCGCGACCGAATCGATCCGTCCCTCGTCGTTCTCGGCGGACCCGAGCGGCGTGCCGTCGTCGAAGTAGGCGCGGCGGTACCACTCGCCATCCCAACTCTGCTCGAGGACCGCGGCGAGCCGCTCGCGTTCGGAGCGATAACGACTGGCGCGCAGCGCATCGCCGCGCTGCTCGCATAGCGGCGTGAAGGCTTCGAGTACCGCGCAGAGAAAGAAACCGACGAAGACGCTCTCACCGCGGTTCTCGCGCCCGACGCGGTTGTAGCCGTCGTTCCAATCACAACTGCCGATGAGCGGCAGTCCGTGCGCACCGATCGTCAGCGCGCGATCGATGGCGCGCACCGAGTGATCGAAGAGCGTTCCCGTTGTGCTCGTCGCGGTCGGGAGCCCGTACGCCTCGGCCTCCCCGGGAGCGAGGATCGGCGCGTCCAGGAATGGAACGCGCTCGTTGAGCACGGCGCCATCCCCCGTCGACGCGACGTACTGCGCTACGGCGTAGGCCAGCCAGAGCAGATCGTCCGAACAGCGCGTGCGTATGCCGCGCCCGGTGGACGCGTCCCACCAGTGTTGCACATCGCCTTCCACGAACTGACGCGCGGCCGCGCGGAGAATGTGCTCTCGCGCCAGGTCGGGACGCGTGAAGCCCAGCGCCAAGACATCTTGCAGTTGGTCGCGGAACCCGAACGCGCCGCTGGCTTGGTAGTAACCGGAGCGCGCCCAGATGCGGCACGAGAGGTCCTGGTACAGGAGCCACCGATTGACGAGCAGATCGAACGAGTCGTCGGGTGTCGAAACTCGCACGCTTCCTAGCGTCTCGTCCCAGAAAGACTCCACGCGGGCCAGCTCCGCTCGAGCCGCCGCGGGATTGCCAAAGCGCTCGACGAGTTCTCGTGCTTGCGAGGCATCACGACCTTGCCCGAGCAGAATGACGACGTGGCGCGTTTCGCCGGGAGCGAGATCGGCACACGCGTGCAATGCCGCGCACGGATCGAGTCCGGCACCGAAGCGGTTCGAGAGTGCCGGCAGCGCGAGCGCCGCGGCGCGTTGTAGCGAGCCGTTGCGGCCGAGGAACTCCATGCGATCGCCGGTCGCGGAGATCACGACTTCGCTCAACCCCGCGAAGGCCACACGCTCCTTGAACGGGTCGTTGTACGCATTGCGCGCGAAGACCGCTTTTGTCTCGGCGTCCCACTCGGTGACGACGAACGACGAGATCGCCGGTCGCGGCGCGGCGAGCATCCACTCGTTGTAGGCGAAGAGTGTGATGCGCCGCGGCCGCCCCGAGCGGTTGGACAGCGTGAGAATCGAAATCTTGACGGGATCCGCCGTCGCCACGAACACCGCGAGCTCTTGCTGAATGCCGTCCGCGAACCGGTGGAAGCGCGTCACGCCGGCCGAGTGACGCACGAGCCACGTCGGCGAACGCGCAGTCCGACGCAAGGCGCCGGGTGTCGCGGCCCAGACGGCACCGCTCTCCTCATCGCGCAGGAAGACGGCTTCAGCCGTCGGATCGCTGATCGGATCGTTCGCGAACGGCGTCAGTCGATTTTCACGGCTGTTCTCGCACCAGGTGTGCGCTGCGCCTCGTTCGGTGACGATCGTGCCGAAGCCTGGATTGGCGATGACGTTGCACCATGGGAGCGGCGTCTCGCGCTCCCCGTCGAGCACGATCACGTACTCGCGGCCGTCACGCGTGAAGCCGCCGAGTCCGTTGTGCATCGCGAGGAGCGGAACCTCGGGCGCTTCGCTGTACGTCGGCTCGTCAGCGAGCATCGACTCGAGGCAACGCGGAGAGCTCGACTCACGCCGGTCGAGCTGCTCGCCGAGATCCTCACCACTGCCCGAGAGAACCGCGCGCGCCGAGGCGCACAGCAAGAGCCGCTCGGAGTCGGGCATGCCGTCGCTGCGCAGCAGGAATACGCCCGCTGCGCGGCCCTTCCATCCCGCCCACGGACCACCGTCGACGACCGCGAGCAACTGCTCGTGCATCTCATCGCGGTAGGTGGCGGGATGCTCGTTCAAGATCACGACGTCGGACTTGAGTCCTTTGAGACGCCAATGCTCCTGCGCCATCAGCACCTGTCGCACAAGCGGCGCGCCGTCCAGAGACGAGACGCGGATGAGCAGCATGGGGAGGTCGCCCGAGATGCCGTGCCCCCACAATCCCGACTGACCGAGCGTGCTCCGCGCGAGGGTCGCCTCGTCCGACCGCAGCGAGTTGTCGGAGAAGAAGACGCGCGAGCCGAGGCGCTCGAAGAGCTGCTCCTCGTCCACCGAGATCCCGAGGTGTCGGCGCGAGACTTGGGCGTGCGTGTACGCGAGCGCGAAGGTGCGCGACGCGACGCCGGGCTCGTGGTACTTCCGCGCAAGTCCGCGCGCTGCGACGTCGTCGTTCGCAATGCCGGTCGTGAAGGTCAATCGCGCGAATGCAAAGGGCGCGAGTCGCAGCCTCGTTCGCAAGCTCAGCACGGGATCGAGCACCGCGCCCGTCGTCCCCGAAAGCGCACGACCGTCGAGCGCCTGCGGATCGTCCGGACCACGCCCGCGTCCGAGGAAGCGCATCCGATCGGTTTCGTACTCGACCTGCGCTTGAGCGGCACCGTCGATCGAGAGGACGTGGAACGCGACGAGCGTCGGGTCCGAGAGCGAGCGCGCACGACGGCGAGCGAACAAAGCCGTGCTCTCCGCCATCCACTCGGTTTCGATGAACAGCTTCCCGAACGCCGGGTGGGCGACGTCTTCGGCGAGCGTTCCGAGCGCGACCTCGACGTAGCTGGTGAGCTCGATCTCGCGCGGCCTGTCGCTCCGATTCGTCAACGCGATCCGACGCACCTCCGCGTCGTTCTCGGGCGAGACCGCGATCTCGAGGCGCGTCTCGATGTCGTGGTTCCGGCCTTCGAACGTGGCCTTCTCGCTGACGAATTCGGCGAGCGACTCGTCGGCCTCACGGCCCATGGGCTGATGCGTCGCCGACCACACATCGCCACTGTGGACATCGCGCAGATAGAGGAACTGGCTCCCCGGATCGCGCGTTGGATCGGAGCGCCAGCGCGTGACCGCGATGTCGCGGCACACGCTCGCGCCGCCGCCCGCGTTCGTCACGATGGTCACGTAGGCACCGTTCGATAGGATCTGCGCGTGCGGATGGCGCGTGTGCGGCGATCGGATGCGGCGCGGCGCGCGCGGCGGGACGCCGAGTGCGACGCGTGTTTCGTCCGCGGGGCGCGGCTCGATGATGGGCGCTTGACGCGGGATGCGCTCCTGTAGCAGGAGTTCCGTCGCTTGGATGCGGCGGTCCGCATGAAAACGGCCCACCATGAGATCGCCGAGCAAGACATTGGCGATGGCGACCAGGCTCATGCCTTGATGGTGCGCCAGATACGACTTGACCACGACTCCGGTGCTCGCTGGGCGAGCCTCGCGGGCGGAACGTTCGCTCTCGGCCGGCTTGCGCGGCGTGTAGTCCACTGCGTCGTAGAAGCCGTGCGCTCCTTCAACTCCCTCGGACGCAAGACGTCGGAGGTTCTTCACCGCTCGCGCGGGGTCGACCAGAGCCGCGAGAACCGTCGCGTACGCTGCGACGACGAGCTCATCTGCAAGCCCGCGCTTGAGCCCGAGTCCGGGCACCCCGCAGGCCTTGTACTGGTAGTGCCCGCGACGATCGACGAGGAAGTAGGCCGATTCGGAGATTCCCCAAGGAACGCCGCGCGCATCGGCATAGGAGATCTGCATCTTCACGGCGTTCTTGCAGCTTCGATCGAGGATCGTTCCGGGGAAGCTGCGCGTGAGCAGCGTCGGCATCAGGTACTCGAACATCGACGCACTCCAGGAAACGAGCGTGGGCGACCCTTCCGCGCTCGCGAGCGCGCGCCCGAGCTGAAACCAATGCTGCTGGGGAACGTCTCCCTTGGCGATCGCGACGAAGCTCGCGATGCGCGCCTCCGAGGCGAGCAGGTCATAGAACGACGGGTCGGGACGACCGGGGCCTTCGGCATCGGCGAGCCGGAAGCCGATCACGAAGAGCCGCCGTTGCGCGTCGTAGAGGAATCGGAAATGCATCTCCTCGGCGAAACGCAATGCCCGGTCGGCCAGGCGACCCAGACGTAGCGCCTGCTCCGGTCCCGGCACGCTTTCGGGCGAGGTCGCCAGTGCCGCCGCGACACGCCCGGCCCAGAAGAGCACTTCCTTTTCGGCACCGGACTGCGGGTCGGTGTGCGAAAGGTCCGCGATCACGGCCTCGACCGCATCCCGCTGGGCCATCGCGCTGCGCAGGCGCACCTCGGGAGCGGCGTCCTGGGCGAGCGCATGGCGCACCCGCTCCACGACGGCGGCGAGCATCGAGCGCTCCCGCCCTTCGGCCGATGCGGCGGCTTCCGTCAGGACGTCGACGGTGTCGCCAAGCCCCGCGCAGCTCCGGCCGGCGCCGTCGGCACGCACCGCGACCTCGCGCAGGCCCTGCGCAAGCGCGATCAGCGCGGCA
>JANLUN010000267.1:0-1309 GCA_031363505.1 Planctomycetota bacterium
GCGCGATCCCTCGCACTGCTCGCGTGCTTGGCTGGGTGTTCGGGCGACGAGCGCACCCTCGCCCCCGGCTTGGTTCTCGACCTCGGCTTCGAGGGAACCTGCGATCCCCGCTCGCGTGCTGATCTCGTCACGCAATCGCCACCGTCTGGCATCTCGTTCGGCTCCGGCGTGGAAGGCGACGGCGCGCGCTTCGACGGCTCGGGAGCAGCATTGAAACTCCGCGGCATCGATGCGCTCGGAATCGGGAACGGGATGACGCTCGAACTATTCGTTCGGCCCGTGGACTGGATCAATCCCTATGGGCCGGGCGGCGGTCTGGAGAGCCTTGTGTCCCACTCGTCCATCTTCACCGTGGCGATCGATCCACACGCGTGGGTGCTTCAGGCCCGCTTGACCACGGACGCGAGCGAGGAATCGTTGCGTCTCAGGGGTGGCAGAATTCAGCCCGGTGCTTGGCATCACATTGCGCTGGTGCTCGACAGTGCGAGCGGCAAGGCACGGCTCGTGCTGAACGGCGAGATCGTGGACGAGGTTCCTGCGCGGGGCACGGTTCCGGTCCGGTCCGACCTCGATCTGGTGATCGGCACCTGGTTCGAGAAGAACCAAGCTTTCTGCGGCGAGCTCGACTCGATCCGGCTGTGGAAGCGCGCGCTCTCGGACAGCGAGCTTCGCGATCGAGCGGCGTTGCTCAAGCAGCCATTGGGACCCTGACTCACATCGACCTAGCGCTGGGGGCCCCGCTCGCGTGACCGCGAGTTCGCGATCGGCCGAACGGCGAGTGGATCGAGCGCGATTGAACAGCGCAGCATCGCCGCGAGAAGCGCGCACACCTACCAGGAGTGACCCGTCCGGGCCGATCCGAGCGCGCGAAGAGTGGAGCGGCTGAAGGGACTTGAACCCTCGACATCAACCTTGGCAAGGTTGCGCTCTACCACTGAGCTACAGCCGCGTCCGTCTTGGAATGGGGAGAGAGGATAGCCTCCCATGACCGGAAGGCAAGGCCGTCACCCCCTCCACGCCCACCCCGGGCCGAGCAGCTTCACGGTCGCGCATGCTGGCCCGCCGTCAGCCGCGGTTCCTTGGATCTCCGCGGCGAGCCGCATCCCCGGCTTCTGCTTCGCGATGAGCGCCGACGAGATGCCGACGAGCGGGACCTTCGCGCGCCGCCCCCAGCACGAGTTCTGCTCGCCGGCGTACGTGCCCGAGCAGACGTAGACGAACCGCTGGGCGGGCGGTCCTTGCGCGACAGCACCGAGCAGCCGCGGTGGCTCGCCGGCGGCGCGCACCTCGATGTCGAACACGAGGTCCG
>JANLUN010000268.1:0-1452 GCA_031363505.1 Planctomycetota bacterium
TCGAGGATGGCCACTGCCCGGGCGTATTGACCGTCGCCGATGCCACGGAAGGTCAAGGCGTTCAGCGCATAGCTGAAGTTCGCGATGCCTTCGAGAGTCATCGACTGGCCGATCAGGTGGTTGAACACGATCGGCCGGCCCGACGCGGGATGAACCGCGTACGCGTAGACGTAGCCCTGACCGCCGCCCGGGTTCACGACGCTCGTCACCATCGACAGCGTGTCCTTCGCCGTGAGTCGACGCGTGAAGTCGAACTCGAGGCAGTTCTCGCTCTCGATGAACACGAAGTGCACGTCGACGCTCGAGCTCGCATCCACGTTCGTGATCGTGATCAGGCTCAGGAACGAGGCACGGTTGTCGAACTCCGGATAGATCAGCAAACTGCCGGGCTCGCGGCGGTTGATGATCTGACATTCGCACGCGTCGAGCGCTCCGTTCTCGTCTTGATCGAGATCGGGATTCCCTGCGATGTCGCACACGTCCGGAACTCCGTTCGCGTTGCAGTCGATCAGGTTCTCGCACGAATCGGGGATGCCGTTCGGTTGACAGTTCGGGCTTTCCCCGCCACTGGCGAGGTCGACGCCCGGATCGGACGCGATGTCGCAACTGTCCGGGACGCCGTTCTCGTCGCAATCCCCTGCGGTGAGGATGTCGCACGAGTCGGGAACGCCGTTGTCGTCGCAGTCCGGCGCACCGCCTGCGATCTCGCAGGCATCGGGCGTCCCGTCGTCGTCGCAGTCCGCAGCCGGCTGACACGAATCGGGGATGCCGTCCGGAGAGCAACCCTGTCCACCGCGACCGTAGAGGTCGGGCTCGCCGGCGAGGATCTCACATCCGTTCGGAATGCCGTCACTGTCGCAGTCCGGTGCCGGCTCGCACGAATCGGGCACACCGTTCGGCGTGCACTGCGGCGGATTCGCGCCATAGAGGTCGAGCGCGCCGCCCAAGAGCTCGCAGAAGTCCGGCGTTCCGTCGGTATCGCAGTCGTTCGCGGGCTCGCACGAATCCGGGATGCCGTTCGGTGAGCACGAGTTCGGACCAGTGCCGTAGTGGTCCGCCGCTCCGGATGCGATCTCGCACGGATCGGGGATGCCGTCGTCGTCGCAATCGGTCGCGGGCTCGCACGAGTCCGGCACGCCGTTCGGCGAACACGACGGCGGATTCAAGCCGTAGCTGTCCGCGGCGCCGGCGAGGATTTCGCAGCCGTCGGGGATGCCGTCGTCATTGCAGTCCGGCGCGGGCTCGCACGAATCGGGCACGCCGTTCGGCGTGCACTGCGGCGGATTCAGACCGTAGTTGTCGGTCGCGCCCGCCAGGATCTCGCAACCGTTCGGGATGCCGTCGCTGTCGCAGTCCGGCGCCGGCTCGCACGAGTCGGGCACTCCGTTCGGTGAGCACGACGGCGGATTCAAACCGTAGTTGTCCGCTGCGCCCGCGAGGATCTCGCAGCCG
>JANLUN010000278.1:0-4392 GCA_031363505.1 Planctomycetota bacterium
CCGACGATGACGTCGCTGTACCCGTCGCCGTTGACGTCGCCGGCCGAGCGGGCGCTCAGGCCGAAGTAGACTCCGGCTTGATTCCCTTCCGCGGTCCAGTTGGCGCTCGTGGACAGCCCTGATCTCGAGCCGTGGTACACGAACGCGCGGCCTTCACTCGATTGCCCGTTCGTGTAGAAGAGCGCTCCCACGATCACGTCGCTGTATCCGTCACCGTTCACGTCGCCGGCGGATGCGACGCAAGATCCGAAATGGGATACGCCCTGATCGCTCTGCGCGCTCCAGTTGGCGCTCGCCGCGAGCCCCGACGCGGAGCCGAAGTACACGTACGCTCGGCCTCCGAGCGGTTGTCGGTTGGCTCCCACGATGACGTCGCCGTAACCGTCTCCGTTGACGTCGCCCGCCGAAGCAACGGAGGAGCCGAAATCTCCGAGGCCTTGATCGCCGAGTGCCGACCACGAAGCGCTGGACGAGAGTCCGGAGCCGGAGCCCAAGTACACGAACGCTGCGCCCTGGACCGACCCTCCGAGGAGTCCGGCGGAGTATTGATTCGCTCCGACGATCACATCGCTGAACCCATCGCCGTTGACGTCGCCAGCACTGGCGACCGAGGTGCCGAAGAACGACGCGCCTTCATTGCTCTCCACGGTCCACGCAGCGGTGCTCGAGAGTCCCGCGGCCGAGCCTAGGTAGACGAATGCCCGGCCCTCGTCGGACTGCCCGTTGTCGTAGTACGGCGCGCCGACGATGACGTCGCTGTAGCCGTCGCCGTTCACGTCGCCCGCCGAAGCGACGGACCCACCGAACACTGCGGCCGATTGATCGCACTCCATGGTCGTGGCGCTGATCTCCGCGAGCCCCGACGCGGAGCCCATGTAGACGAACGCGCTGCCGCCGTTGCTCGTGAGCCTGTTGTCGAAGAGCACCGCACCCACGATGACGTCGCCGTACCCGTCGCCGTTCACGTCGCCAGCGGCGCCACCGGACCCGCCGAACCCCGACAGGACTTGGTCGCTTTCTGCCGTCCAAGCGGCGCTCATCTCGAGCCCGGCCGAGGACCCCAGGTACAAGAATGCGCGACCCTCTTCGTCCTGATCGTTGTCGTAGTGGATCGCGCCGACGAAGACGTCGCTGTAGCCGTCACCGTTCACATCCCCTGCGGTTTGTACGCAGGTGCCGAATCGCGCGAATGGGCTGTTGCTCTCCGCGCTCCATGCAGAGCTGCTCGAAAGTCCGGACGCCGAGCCCAAGTACAGGAACGCCGCGCCTTCATTGGTCTGTCCTTGTACGTACTCGTTGGCTCCCAGGACGACGTCGCTGAAGCCGTCGCCGTTCACGTCGCCCGCGGTCGAGACGGACCAGCCGAGTCGCGCACCGGAGTTGTCGCTCTCGACAGACCAGCTCGGGCTTCCGGCCAATCCGGCTGCGGACCCGAGGTAGACGTACGCCGCGCCCTCGGCGGTTTGCCCGTTGCTGTGCGCATCGCTACCTATGACGACGTCGTCATAGCCATCGGCGTCGACGTCTCCAGCCGTCGAAACGGACCATCCAAAGTGCGCGGACGCTTCGTCGCGCTCCGCGGTCCACGCGGGGCTCGCTGCAAGCCCGGTGCTCGAACCGAGGAACACGAACGCGCGGCCCTCGTTCGTCTGGCCGTTCGCGTAACCCCATGCGCCCACGATGACGTCGCTGTATCCGTCGCCATTCACGTCGCCGGCGGTCGCGGTCGAGGCGCCGAACTGCGCGAGGGAGCGATTGCTCTCCGCGGTCCAGCTCGGGATCGTCGCGAGCCCCGCCGCGGAGCCGTGGTAAACGAATGCGGCCCCTTCGTTAGTCTGGCCGTTGTCGTACGCGCGGGCGCCGACCACGACATCGCTGTAACCGTCGCCGTTGACGTCGCCGGCGGTCGCGACGGAGACTCCGAAGTACGCGGTGGCCTGATCGCACTCCGCGCTCCACGCAGCGGCTGTCGAGAGTCCCGTCGGCCCTCCGAGGTACAGATAGGCGCGCCCCTCGTCGACCTCTCCGTTGTCGTACGTATCCGCTCCGACGACCACGTCGCTGTAGCCGTCGCCGTTCACGTCGCCTGCGGTCGCGACCACGCCGCCGAAGTCGTCATTCGCTTGATCACCGTCCAGTGTCGTCGCCGGACCCGTCAGCAAGGGATCGACGAGCAAGGGATACACGGCGCCGACATCGTCGATTCGGACGCCGACGCCATCGGGGCTCGGTTCCAAGCGTGCGTCGAGCTCGCGCCCGGTCGCGTCGAACACCGCGAGATCGCGGTAGCGCAGCTTCACTTCGCCGCAGGCGTCCACGAGCGCGCCGGACTGGCCGCGCTCGTCGATGCAGAGGCGCAGGCCGCCGGTGATCCCGAGGCCTATCCACAGTGGTTCGTCGCCGTGCGGGCGCGCTGCGATCGTCCAACCCTGCTCGAGGCCGCGTTCGTCGTTGACGAACCACTCCGTCAGGGGGCCGTGATCGAGCTCGACGCGTTCGCTCGCGACCGTCACGTTCGCCGTCGCGAGCTCCAATGCGTGTCCCATGCGACCGAAGCTCTTCGTCGCGAGGACGAGCTTCCACTGCGCCTCGGCGCTCGACGCATCCGCGTCGCGCGGAACCACCTCAACGCCATCGGCCGAAGCTCGGCTGCGGAACTCGTGCGCGCGGTTCGGCGCCGACCAGGCTTGCGCCACTCCGGGCACTGGAGAGAAGTGGTACTCCCCGCGCTGGAGGTGCTGGGCCACCTCCGCGAACCAGCTCGAGCTCTCGACGCGTTCGGAAGCCTGTTTGACATCGCCGCGCTGCGCGATGACCGGTGATGCAAGCAGCGCGACGGTGCACGAGAAGAATGCGGACGAGCGCATCATGAGATCGGACTCCATTCCACGACCGGAGGTCGGGCATCGCAGCCACACCGAGGCCGCTTGCATAAGGTTACGCGGGTACGCACCGCAGCGGTTCGCGATCGGACGGAAAACGAGGCGGATCCCCGCACCATGGATGCCTGCCGAGCCCCAATACGTTGCGACGAATTCCTTCAGAGAGGACCGGTGAGCTACCCCGCGCGAGCGCCGACCCGCACAATGCCCGCGCGGGGCGCTGTTCCCCGCACCGCACGCCAGCCGCCCGTCCAACTCCCACCCGCAACCGACGCCTGCATGCATTCACTCCTGAACGACTTCCCGTCGGATGTTCCCGACGTCGCCGATCTCGTCACCACGCGCCGCGATGGGGATTGCTTGTGGATCACCATCAATCGACCGGAGGTGATGAACTGCCTCTCGTTTCCGACGCTGCGGCGGCTGCGCACGTTGTTCGCGTCGTTGCGCGAGGACTTGGATCTGCGCGCGATCTTGATCACCGGCGCTGGCGACAAGGCCTTCTGCGCGGGCGCGGACTTGAAGGAGCGCAAGACGATGCCGCCCGAGCGCGTGCCGCAGTTCGTGATGAACATCCGCAAGACGATGGACGACCTCGAGGCGCTTCCTCAACCGACGATCGGCGTCATCAACGGCGTCGCGTTCGGTGGAGGGACGGAGCTCCTGCTCGCGTGCGATCTGCGTGTGTGCGCGCCGCACGCGCAGCTCGGGCTCACCGAGACGTCGCTCGCGATCATCCCCGGAGCCGGCGGGACGCAGCGTTTGCCGCGCCTCATCGGCCGCGCGCGCGCGAAGGAACTCATTCTCACGGCGCGCAAGATCGACGCCGTCGAAGCCGAGCGCATCGGACTCGTCAACCGGATCGCGCCGGAAGGCAAGCTGACCGAGACCGCGCTCGAGATCGCTCGCGCGATATCGGCCAACGGTCCGGTCGCCGTGCGCGCCGCGAAAGCGGCGATCGATCAGGGCTGTGACCTACCGCTCGCCAAAGGGCTCGAAGTCGAAGCTCGTTCGTACGAGCGCGTGTTGCCGACGCAAGACCGATTGGAAGCGCTCGCCGCGTTCGCGGAGAAGCGCAAGCCGCGGTTCGTCGGACGATAAAAGCAGGCCGCGTCCTGCGATGCGTCAGCGCAACAGTCCCGCGATCGGCTTCGCCGCGCGCGGCTCTGCCGCGCACCAGTCTTCACCAAGCACCGCGGCGAGCGTCGCCGCGATCTGCGCCTGCGTCGTCCCCCCCGCGTCGCGTCGCGCGCCGAGCGGCGGCGTGTCGGGCCCGATCGCGGCGATCCAGATCTCTTCCGCGCCGGCGACGTCCTTGTTGTGTTTGTCCCAGTCGTCGGGCGTGCGGCCTCGGCCGTGATCGACGGCGACGATCATCGTCGTCGTGCCGCGGTGACTCGGAAGCGACTGCAGCGTGCCCCATAGCTCGCGCACGAAATCGTCCGTGCGCCGCGTTGCGTCGAGGTAGTGGTCGTAGCGGCCGGCATGAGCGAACTCGTCCGTCTCGCCG
>JANLUN010000307.1:0-3086 GCA_031363505.1 Planctomycetota bacterium
CTCGATCTCGCGTGACACGAGGTTGTACTTCGGCTGATCGCTCGCAAGAGGCACTTCGTCGAGCACGCGCTGCGCCTCCTTCATTATCGCGACGGTGAAGTTCGACACGCCGATCTCGCGCAACTTGCCCTGCGCGCGCAGCTCGACCAGCGCCCACATCGTGTCCGAGATCGGCGTCTTGAGATCCGGCCAGTGCACTTGCACGAGATCGAGCGTCTCGACACCGAGGCGCTCCAAGCTGCGCTCCACTTCCAATCGGACCGACGCCGGCGTCGCGTTGCGCCGCACGGTGAGCGTCTTGCCGTGCGCATCGACGGTCTCGAAGAATGCGTCGCCGTGCGACTCGTCCCAGCGGAGGCCGACCTTCGTCATCACGATCACCCGATCGCGCCGGCCTTGGATCGCGCGTGCGACGACGCGCTCGGAATGTCCGAATCCGTACACCGGCGCCGTGTCGATCGCATTCATCCCGCAATCGATCGCGACTTGGATGGCGCGCACCGCCGCATCGTCGTCGGTCGCTCCCCAGTTCGATCCGCCGATGGCCCACGCGCCGAAGCACACGACCGGCACCTCGAGATCGCTCCGTCCAAGTTTTCTGCGCTGCATTCGATTCGAGCTCGATGCGAACGACGCACTCCAGTTCCAAACGACGACCCGGTAAGCAGTGCGCTACGCGGGCGCGAGCAGTTCGCAGCTCGGGCGCGAGCAGCGCGCGGCTAGAGCGCGAGCGGTGCGCGGTTCGGGATCGGATGTTAGCTTCTCGAGCCCTCCGAGGCCGACACTCGAACATGACCGACCTCGAGCCGTCGCAACCGCCCGATCCCAAGCCGCAGAACGGCCCGCGTTTCCCAGGGTTCGAGCTCTCGCGCTACATCACGTTCGCGATCGCGATCGTGCTCACCGCGACGTTCCTGTGCCTTCCGGTTCCGCGCAATCCCGCGCACCGGATCAACGAGCTCGAGGACCCGGTGCGCGTCGTGGTGCGTACGTTCGAGCGCGATCTGGAGATCGACAGCGCGGTGTCCGCCGGCCAGCCGTGGCTGCGCCGCACGCTCGAGATCGTGATGAATTGGCCGGACGCGCCGCTCATCGCCGCGAGCGACGCGTACGGCGAGGTCTATTCCGCGCGAGCCGGGGGCGTGTCGTCGTCACCGGACGAGACTTCATCGGCGCGCGGGACGCCGTCGGGAGACGACGCGCGTTCGGGAGACGACGTGCGCTCAGTATCCAAAACGCGCTCGGCATCCGAAACGCACTCGGGAGCCAACGCGCAGTCGGTACCCGACACGCGATCGGGAGCCGACACGCGCTCAGCAACTGAACCGCGTTCAGCATCGGAAACGCGCTCAGCGTCCGAAACGCACTCGGGAGACGACACGCCGTCAGCAGGCGAGACTCCGTCCGACTCAAGTTCTGCAGAACCTGGTCGGCTGCTGGTGAAGCAGCCAACTTCGAACTTGGCGGCTGCGCGGGCGCAGCAATCGCCGTCCGGCGAGTCGACTGCGAGCTCAGTACCAGCAGATCGGCCTCAGTCGACGGACCCGAATGCGACAAGCTCGAGTGAACGCCCCCACGACCCGAATCGACCGCCGTCCAACATTGAGCCGGCTACGGGCAGCGAACCGGCCACGGGTTCTGCGACTCCGAACTTGCAGCAATCGTCAACGGCAAGCGAACCAACTTCGAGCACGGCGACAGCGAGTCCGAACGAACCGACGCTGAGTGCCGAGCAGCTCGCAGACATCGCCGCTCGCGAAGATCTGCAGGTCCGTCGCGCCATCCTGCTCGCGGAAGCAGGCAACTGGGACGAAGCCGATCGCGCGCTGCAGCTCGTCGAAGACGATCAGCCCGAACTCTCCGATCTCGTGCGCCGCGCATACGGCCAGCGAGAGCGAAAGATCGGACGAGTGGTCGATGGAGACGTCGCGCGGCTGCATCCCGGTTGGGTGCGCACTCGGCTCGAGCTCCGACTCGCCGAACGCCGCGGCGACGCCGCCCTTGTCGAACGGATGCTCGCTCTGGAGTCGGAGAAAGGCGACGCGCTGCGACGAAGCACCGCTGCGCTTGTACTCCTCTTCTCGGTGCCGCTCGTGCTGGGACTCGTGATCCTGAGCGTGTGGCTGCTGCGCAATCGACCTGTGCTCGCCGCCGGCAGCGTCGTGATTCCTCCGCCGTGGACGTGGGAGCGCGGGTTCGCGATCCTCGTACGAGCGGCGTTCGCGGGACTTGCGATCGCGACGCTGCTGCTCGTCGCGGGGGCGAGCTTCGAGCTGGAGCTCGTCAGTGTGTGGACGACGCTCTTCGCATCGATCCCGATGATGTGGTGGATCCGCCACTACCTCACGCTGCCGGCGAGAGTGAGCCTGCCGGACATGTTCGGCCTCGTGCCGAGCGGCCGCAGCGTGTTCGCGTGGATCGGTTTGGTGCTCGCCGTGATCGCGGTGGACCAACTCGGAAGTTCCGTCATCGCGGTTGCGCTCCGCGCGGCGGGAGTCGAAGCGCACTGGTCGGAGCTCGCGCAGGAGCAGTTCATCTTCGGCAGCACTCCGTTCGCGGCGCTGCGCTTCGTGGACGGCGCGGTGTGGGCGCCGATCTTCGAGGAGATCGGTTGTCGCGGTTTGCTGTACCTGACGATTCGGAAGCGGTTGGGCCCGGGCGGCGCTGCGATGGTCAGCGGGGCGCTGTTCAGCGCGGTGCACCTCTACTCGCTGCCGGGGCTGCTCAGCGTGTGGTGGAGCGGAATCGTGTACGCGGTCGCGGTGGAACGCAGCCGGAGTCTCTTGCCGGCGATGGCGGCGCACGCGTTCAACAATGCGTTCGCGCTCGGGGGGGCGTGGTTGTTTTATCGGTGAGGGTGGTGGGAGCGGGCGCCGGCTGAGGGGAGCGAGCGAGGTCGGCGTCGTCGCCGCAGGTGCAGTCCCGGTCCCAGTCGCAGTCCCGGTCGCGGTCGCAGTCGCGGTCGCAGTCGCGGTCGCGATGCCAGTCGCGGTTTCAGTTCCAGTCACGCACTGACTGGCTTTCGTGTGGTCCTGCTCGGAGCGAGTCGCCGGAATTGCCCGCCACCTGTGAGGCTCGCGCCAGTC